>JBASRI010000073.1:0-15004 GCA_049273755.1 Thermoanaerobaculia bacterium | reverse complement strand
GTGGTGGTTGGGGCTCGCTGGAGCGACCACAGGCGGCTAGAGCGACCGCCACTAGTGCGGCGCAGGCAGAACTTTCGAGACTGTGTGGCACCTGCAGAATTCTAGATCAGCCGGCCCAATGCTGCTTACGGGTCGGCGTTCCCAAAGTCAGAACGCCGGCCGCCGGACCGCCCGCTAGGGTCTACAATCTTCCCATGGCTTTTCCGAGAATCACGGCTCGGCCGGACCAGATGGATGGCGTTCCCTGCATCCGCGGGTTGAGAATCCCTGTCGCCACCGTCGTGGGAATGGTCGCCGAGGGAATGAGCGAGAAGGAGATTCTGAAGGCGTACGGGGATCTCGAAGAGGAGGACATTCGCGAGGCGCTCCGATACGCCGCGGAGGCGGTTCGGGAACGCGAATTGCCCCTTCTCGTCAGTGATTGAAGTTCCTCATCGATAACGCGCTTTCGACTCTCGTCGCTGTTCGGATCAAGAATCTCCCTCTACCCCCGGGCAGTTGAGCGGTGAAGCGCAGGGCTCTTGCCCGAACGCCCCCGATCGACTATTCTCCGCGCTCCCATGGGCCGTTAGCTCAATTGGTAGAGCAAGAGACTCTTAATCTCTAGGTTGTAGGTTCGAGTCCTACACGGCTCACCACTCACGTCGCCCTCGCGGATCGCGCTGCTGCGCGACCGCTGCGGGCTCCCGCATCGCGAACCTCCTCCCTCCCTTCGGTCGGGAGACTATGACCGCCGTGCTTCGCACGACGTTCCCTACTGCCGGGAGCTTGCCTTCGGTGGTCGGGTCGCGATGCGAGCGTGATGACTCTTATCGCGAACGATGTCGGCCGGTGCTTTGGCTCCGCCGGGTGGCCCGGATATAGGATTCGACCCCTAGTGGCACTCCCATGACTGCGACCGAACTCGTCGATCGGCTGGCGAATCACAGGACCGTCGGCGCCGCGCCTCGCGAGGAGCTCGAGTGGCTGGCCGCGCGCGGCGCCGTCCGGCGGCTGGAAGTGGGCGACGTGCTTTCAAGGAAAGGCGCGCCCGTGGAAGGTCTGTTCGTCATTCTCTCGGGCCGCATCGCGTTGTTCATCGATCGCGGCTCCGGTCCGCAGAAGCTCGCGGAGTGGCGGGATGGCGACGTGACGGGCCTGCTTCCCTATTCCCGCCTCGTCGCGCCGCCGGGCCAGTCGCTCGCCCAGGAGCCCTCGGAGGTTCTCGTCGTGCCGCGCGAGCATCTGCGCGAGCTCGCCCGAGAGTGTGAGGAGCTGACGACGATCCTCGTCCACCGGATGCTCGATCGGTCGCGGGAGTTCACGTCGAACGAGCTGCACGACGAGAAGATGATCTCGCTCGGGCGCCTCTCGGCGGGCCTCGCCCACGAGCTCAACAACCCCGCCTCCGCGATCGAACGCAGCGCCGCGCTCCTCGGGAGCCGGCTCGAGGACGGCGAGCAAGCGACGCGCGTGCTCTGCGGATCCGGGCTGACGGAGGCTCAGTTCGACGCGATCGACGCGGTGCGCAACGCTTGCGGGGCCACGGCCGAGCGAGGAGTTCGATCGCCGATCGAGCACGCCGAACGCGAAGAAGCCATCACCGACTGGCTCGCCGGCCGCAGCCTCGATACAGGCACCGCCGAGGCACTCGCCGAAACCGCCGTGACGACCGAGACCCTCGATGATCTCGCCCGCGCCGTCGATGGTCCCGCACTCGACGCCGCACTGCGCTGGGCCGCCGCCGGTTGCTCGGTCCGCCGGCTGGCCTCGGAGATCCAGGACGCGGCGACGCGGATCGCGGGGCTGGTCCTGGCGGTCAAGGGCTTCACGCACATGGACCAGGCGACCGCGGCAGGGCCGGTGGATCTCGCTCAGGGCCTCGGGAACACGGTCGCCGTTCTGAAATCGAAGGCGCGCGGGAAGTCGGTTGCCGTGTCCGTGAAGGTGGACCCCGGTCTCCCGCGCGTCCGCGGGTTCGCCGGCGAGCTGAACCAGATCTGGGGGAATCTGATCGACAACGCGCTCGACGCCGTCCCCGAGTCGGGCCGCGTCGAGGTCGTGGCCCGGCTCGATTCCCGGCGGGTCGTCGTGCGGATCGCCGACAACGGCCCCGGCATCCCCGCCGAGATCCGCGACCGGATCTTCGATCCTTTCTTCACGACGAAGCCGGCGGGCCTGGGGACGGGCCTCGGGCTAGACATCGTCCGCCGGCTCGTCCAGCACAACGAGGGCGAAATCGCCGTCGAGTCGGAACCGGGCCGGACGGAGTTTCAGGTCACGCTGCCGATCGCCGATACCGAGGGCTCCGAAGGGCAGGCATGAACAAGCCCGTCCTCCTCGTCGTGGACGACGATCCGCAGGTCCTCGCGGCGGTGCGGCGCGACCTGCGCTCCCGATACCGGGAGGGGTACACGATCGTCAGCGCCGGCTCGGGACAGGAGGCGCTCACGACGGCCCGCGAGCTGAAGAGCCGCGGCGATGCCCTGGCGATGGTCATCAGCGACCAGCGCATGCCGGGCATGCTCGGCGGGGAACTGCTCGCCCGCTCCCGCGAGGTATACCCGCTGGCGCGGCGCGTCCTGCTGACCGCCTACTCGGACATCGATGCCGCCATCCGCGCCATCAACGAAGCGCACCTCGATCATTACCTGTCGAAGCCGTGGGATCCGCCGGAGGAACGGCTCTTCCCGATCGTCGACGACCTGCTCGATGCATGGCAGGCGGAGTCCCTGCCCGAGGCGACGGGCCTGCGCCTGGTCGGTCATCAATGGGCGACGCGATCGCACGCGATCAAGGATTTCCTGGCGGGCAATCTCATTCCGTATCGCTGGCTCGAGGTCGAGCGGGACGCCGAGGCGCGGACGCTGCTCGAGGCGGCGGGCATCGCGACCGACGCGCTGCCGGCCCTGTTCTTCGAGGACGGGAGCGTGCTGACGAACCCGGAGCCGCGCCAGGTCGCCGAGCGCCTCGGCCGGCCGCTCTCCGCCGCCTTCGAGGTCTACGATCTCGTGGTCGTCGGTGCGGGCCCGGCAGGACTCGCGGCCGCCGTGTACGGCGCCTCCGAAGGGCTTCGGACGATCCTGCTCGACCGCCACGGCCCGGGCGGACAGGCGGGGACGAGCTCGCGCATCGAGAACTACCTCGGGTTCCCGGCCGGCGTCAGCGGCAGCGAGCTGACCCGCCGCGCCATCGCGCAGGCGCAGCGCCTCGGCGCGGAGTTCCTCGCGCCGCTCGAAGTGACCGGGGTGACGATCGACGGCGGGTACAAGCACCTCGCGCTCTCCGACGGACGGGAGCTGATCACGCGGACCATGCTCGCGGCGACGGGGATGATTTATCGCGAGCATCCCGCGCCGGGGGTGGCGGAGCACACGGGCGCGGGCGCCTACTATGGCGCCGCGACCACGGAAGCGCCGGCGTTCCGCGGCCAGCGCGTGGTCGTCGTCGGCGGCGGTAACTCCGCCGGCCAGGGAGCCATGCACCTGGCGCGGTACGCCGCGGACGTGCAGATCGTGGTGCGCCGCGAGGACCTCCGGGAGTCGATGTCGCAATACCTGATCGAACAGATCGGCAAGACGTCCAACATCCGCCTGCGCCCTCGAACCGAAATTGCGGGCGTCGATGGCGACGGCCACGTCGAACGGGTGACTCTCCGGTCGCTGGAAGACGGATCGTGCCGGACCGAAGAGGCCGACGCGGTCTTCATCTTCATCGGGGCTCGGCCGCGGAGCGACTGGCTGCCGCCCGGCGTGCTGCGCGACGCGAAGGGATTCGTCCTCACGGGCCGCGACCTGATGGCGGCGGAACCCTATGCGCGGACGTGGAAGGAGCAGCGGGAGCCGCTTCTCCTCGAAACCAGCGTGCCCGGCGTGTTCGCCGCGGGCGACGTGCGGGCGGGAGCCATGAACCGCGTCGCCTCCGCCGTCGGAGAGGGATCCATGGTCGTGCGCCTCGCGCACGAATACCTCGCGTTGACCTGAGCCGATCGCGCGCCGCCGACAGAGCCGCGCGTCGTCGCTAGTGCGGCGGAGCTTCTGATTCCCGAGCAGCTTGTCGAGCTCCTTGAGTCAGACCTTCGAAGGGCTGATTCATTTTCAGCATCAGAAAGATTGCGCCGGCGACCGAGAGCGTTGCGCAGGAGGACTCGAACACAGGACTCGGACACGTGGTTTCCAACTCGTTGATCTGTTGTGAACTTCTCGTGGGTTCGAGTCCTGCACGGCTCACCTCTCATCCTTCGGGACCCTGCCGCCTCGCGCGTCATCCGTGTTCTCGCAGAGAAGACTCTCGTGAGGACGGGAGTGTGCGTCGGATTGCCGGTTCGCGGCGAGCAAGTTCGGGATTCGGACCAATCCCGTTATGATCCTCAGCTTCCGGAGGTGCAGGATTGAGGAAGTCCTTTGCGAGACCGAATCGGTTGACGGCGGCGGCGCTCGCGCTCGCGGGATGGGCGGGCGTGGTCGCGGCCGGGGCTCGACCCGTCGAGGATCCCTTCCAGTGGCTCGAGGACGTGCAGGGGGAGAAGGCCCTCGCCTGGGTTCAGGAGCACAATGCGAAGACGATCGCGGTCCTGGAAGCCCGGCCGGAGTACAAGCCCATTTATGCGCGGACCCTGGAGATCCTGGATTCGAAGGAGAAGATCCCGACGCCCGAGCTCCTCGGCGAAACGGTGTACAACTTCTGGAAGGACGATGCGCACGAGCGCGGGATCTGGCGCCGCACGACGCTCGCTTCCTATCGCAAGGCCGCTCCGCAGTGGGAGACGGTGCTCGACGTCGACGCGCTCGCGAAGGCGGACGGCAAGTCGTGGGTTTTCCACGGGGCGACCTGTCTGGCGCCCACCTACGAGCGGTGCATGGTCAATCTCTCTCCCGGAGGCTCGGACACTCACATCTACCGCGAGTTCGACACGAAGAAGAAGGACTTCGTGGCGGGCGGCTTCTCTCTTCCGGAGGCGAAGTCGCAGGTGGCGTGGCGCGACCTGGACACGCTCTGGGTCGGCACGGACTTCGGGCCCGGCTCGCTGACGACGTCCGGCTATCCGCGCATCGTGAAGCTCTGGAAGCGCGGCACGCCTCTCGGCGACGCGAGAATCGTCTACGAGGGCAAGGCCGAAGACGTCGCCTCATCCGGGGGCACGGAGATCCTGCCCGACGGGCGCTGGGACCTCGTCACGCGTGTCCCGGCGTTCTTCCGCCAGGAGACGTTCCTCCTCACCGCCGACAAGCTCTCGAAGCTCGACATCCCGGAGGACGCCAACACGCACATCGTGTTCCGCGGCCGCATGCTCTTCTCGCTGCGGAGCGACTGGACCGTGAGCGGCAAGACGTACCGCGAGGGGTCCCTTCTGGCCGCGCCGCTCGAGGGCCTCGCGCGCGGCGAGCACAAGATCGAGGTGCTCTTCGAACCGAGCGCGCGCGTTTCGCTGGCCGCCGTCGGCAATGACCGGGACCGCGTGCTGCTCCAGACCCTCGACAACGTGAAGAGCCGCCTGACGTCGCTCTCGCTAGAGAACGGCGCCTGGCAGCGCGCCGAGGTCCCGACGCCCGGCCTCGGTACCGCCGAACTCTCCGCCATGAACGACTGGTCGAAGACGTGGTTCTACACGTACGAAGACTTCACCGCGCCCGTGTCCCTGTGGGTCTCGGAGAATGACGGCAAGCCCGTCCAGGTCAAGACGATGCCGGCGTTCTTCGACGCGGAAGGGATCACGACCGAGCAGTTCGAGGCGACGTCGAAGGACGGCACAAAGATCCCGTACTTCGTCGTCCGACCAAAGGGAGTGAAGTCGGACGGGACCGCCCCGACCCTGCTCTACGGCTACGGTGGCTTCGAGGCTTCGGAAGTCCCCAGCTACAGCGGCGTCCTCGGCTCCGCGTGGCTCTCGCGTGGAGGTGTGTACGTCCTCGCGAACATCCGCGGCGGCGGAGAGTTCGGGCCCGCCTGGCACAAGGCCGCGGTGAAGGAGCAGCACATCCACAACTTTGAGGACTTCTCGGCCGTTGCGCGAGACCTCGCGGCGCGGAAGATCACCTCGGCGCGGCACCTCGGGATCATGGGCGGCTCCCAGGGCGGTCTCCTCGTCGCCGGAACGCTCGCGCTCTATCCGGACCTCTTCCATGCGGTCGTCGCGCAAGTGCCGTTGGCCGACATGCGGCGGTACAGCCACCTCCTGGCCGGTGCGAGCTGGATGGAGGAGTACGGCGATCCGGACAAGCCCGAAGACTGGGCATACATCCAGACGTGGTCGCCGTACCACCTCCTCAGGCCGGACGCGAAATACCCGACGCCCTTCTTCTGGACGAACACTCGCGACGACCGCGTGCACCCGGCTCACGCCCGCAAGATGGTCGCGAAATTGGAGGAGCAGGGTCACCCGGTCTATTACTTCGAGAACACGGAGGGAGGCCACGGGAGCGGCGCTGTCAACAAGCAGACCGCGCACGTCACGGGGCTGCAGTACGCGTACTTGTGGATGTTGCTGTCCTGACCCCGTTCCCCTCTCGCCTCGTCGTCGATTCCAACTTCGACCCGCTCCGCAGGTCCCCGCGCTTCCCGAAGCGCGTCGCGGGGAAGCAAGGAGACCTCGGACACAGGATCCGGACACGCAGCTCCAACTGATTGACCAGTTCTGAACTTCCTGCAGGTTCGAGTCCTACACGGCTACCGCTCACGTCGCCCTCGCGGATCACGCTGTGCGCGACCGCTGCGGGCTCCCGCATCGCGAACCTCCTCCCTCCTTCGTCGGGAGACTATTACCGCCGTGCTTCGCACGGCGTTCCCTACTGCCGGGGGTCTGCGTTACCGCCGTCCTTCGGACGGCGTTCCCTACTGCGGTGGGTATGCCTTCGGTGGACGGGTCGGTGGTCGGGTCGCGATGCGAGCGGTTGGGCCTGCCCGGCGAGCGAGGGACAGGGTTTCCGCAGGGGCGAAGAGGGTAAGCTACCGACAAGCGCGATCGAAATTCATGCCGTGAAACTCAAAGATCGTATCGCCATCGTCACCGGCGCCACGTCGGGCATCGGCGAGGCCTCGGCTCTCCTCTTCGCGGAGGAAGGCGCCAGGGTGACGGTAACCGGCCGCGACGCCGCGCGTGGTCGAAACGTCGTCGCCGCGATCGCGGCGGCCGGCGGCACAGCGATCTTCGTCCGGGCCGACGTCCGGCTTCCGGGCGATTGCGAACGCGTCGTGGCGGAAACGCTGCGCGCATTCGGCGGCCGCCTCGACATTCTCTTCAACAACGCGGGCGTGTTCCATCCGCATAACGCAATCGACTGCACGGAAGAGGAGTGGGATGCGACGGTGGACTCGAGCCTCAAGGGAGCGTGGCTGATGGCCAAGTACTCCTTGCCCACGATGATCGCGCAGCGCCGCGGCGTGATCATCAACCAGGCGTCCGGGTGGGGCATCCAGGGCGGCGACGACGCCGTCGCCTATTGCGCGGCCAAGGGCGGGCTCGTCGTGATGACCAAAGCGATGGCGATCGATCACGGGAAGCAGGGCATTCGCGTGAACTGTCTCTGCCCCGGAGATGTCGAGACGCCGATGCTGGCCTCCGACGCCGAGGCTCGGCGAATGACCTACACGGATTACATGAAGGGCGCCGCCAATCGTCCGCTCGGCCGAGTCGGCACGCCAGCGGAGGTGGCGCGAGCGGCGCTCTTTCTGGCCTCGGACGATTCGTCGTTCATCACCGGTGCGGCACTGGTGGTGGACGGCGGCGGCATCGCGGGCTGATCGACGAGCGTCGAAGGAAGGCCGCGGGATTCCTGATGAAAGGGTTGACCAACAAGCGGGTGGTGATCACCGGCGGCGCGAGCGGAATCGGCGCGGCGACCGTGGAGCGGTTTTTGAAGGAAGGGGCGCGCGTCGCGGTGATCGACAGCGACGAGGCTGGTGGTCGAGCCCTTCGCAAAAGACATTCGAACCTCGCCGGCGTCATCCATGCCGACGTGGCCGACGCAGCCGCCGTGGACGGCGCCTTTCGGGAGCTCGACACTCTCCTGGGCGGTGTGGACGTCACGATCAACAACGCCGGCATCAGCCTGCGCCACGACTTCATGAACATTACGCCCGCGGAATGGCGCAAAGTGATGAGCGTCGATCTCGATGGCGTCTTCTACGTGGCCCAGCAATCCGCCAAACGCATGCTCGCCGACGGCGGCGGCGTGATCATCAACATGGGCTCGACGTCGGGCTTGAACGGCTACCCTCGGTACGCCGACTACAACGCCGCGAAGGCCGGCGTGATCGAACTCACCCGCACGATGGCGCTGGAGCTGGCGCCGAAGATCCGCGTGATCGCGGTGTGCCCGGGGTACGTCTGGACGGCCATGCAGGAAGCCGAGTACACCCCGGAGATGAAGGCGGCGGTGGACGCAAAGATTCCTCTCCGCCGCCATGCGACGACCAACGAAATCGCCGCCCTCTTTGCCTTCCTGGCCTCCGACGAAGCTCCGTACATCACCGGGCATCCCGTGATCATCGATGGCGGCGAAATCGCCGGCGGTCTGGCGAGCCGCTGAGAACACGTCGCCCTCGCGGATCGCGCTGGTGCGCGACCGCTGCGGGCTCCCGCATCGCGAACCTCCTCCCTCCTTCGTCGGGAGACTATTCGGGATCCGAATGAGCCGTCATCCCTCGTCGCTCCGCTCCTCGGGATGACAGGTCGGCTTCGCCGCCCAGAGTCACTTCTCGAATCGGAGCTTTCGCATCAGCGCCGCGAAGCGCGGCTCCGAGTGGAGCGGATCGAAGGCCTTGTCAAGCTTGAGGAAGCACAACCACTGCGAGGCTTCGCCGTGCGCGCGCTCCAGGTCGTCCAGCGCGTGGGCCCGGTCCCCCAGACCCAGATGCACCAGCGCCAGGTTGAAGGCCGTCGGAGTGTCCCCGAGCGATCTCTTCTTCAGGTCATCCAGCTGCGCGAGCGCCCGGGAGCGATCGCCGGACGCCCCGTAAGCGTAGGCGAGCCACGCAATCGTCCACGCCGGAGATTCCATCGCCTTGGCCTTCTGAAATTTCGGAATCGCGTCCTGAACCTTTCCGGCCTGGACGTCGACCCAGCCGTCGGCCCATGGCGCAAAGAAGTAGGTCGGATCGAGGTCCGCGGACTTCCGGATGAGCTCGCGGGCCGCTCCGTACTGCCCTCGCAGGGCGAACGCTATCGAGTTGTCGAGGGGAATCTGCGGCGACAGCGGGTCGAGCTCGATCGCCCGCTTACCCTCGGCGATCGCCTCGTCGAACCTCCCCTGAAGCCCGAGCACCAGGCCGAACTGGTCGTGAGCGAATGCGTAGTTGGGATTCAGCGCGAATGCCCGGCGCATTTCCGTCTCACCGCGAGACCAATCGACCTGGTACCAGAATTGGAACAGGCTGAGAGACGTGTGTGCCTCCGCCGAGTCGTCGTCCAGGGCGATCGCTTTCTCCGCGGTGGCCTTCGCCTTGGGCCTCGCTTCCGACGAGCTCAGAAAGCCCTCGTTGTAGCCGGCCCACAGATAGGCATCGGAGAGGCCGGAGTAGGCCGGCGCGTAGCTCGGATCCCGAGCGATTGCTTGTTCCAGGAGCGCGATCGCCTTCTTCAAGTTCTCGTCGCTCGGCCGATTGATGAAGAAACGCGCCTTCAGGTAGTCGTCGTACGCCTCGGGGTTCACGGTCGGCGATTGCGTGAGCCGGGACTGCTCGGCCGGCGTCAACCGGACGTGGATCTCATTTGCGATCGCCGACGCCAATTCGTCCTGCAGCGCGAGGACGTCGCGGGAGCTGCGCTCGAAGCTCTTCGCCCACAGATGCTTGTCCGCTCGCGCGTCGATCAACTGGGCGGTGATCCGAACCCTGTCGCCGGATCGAATCACGGAGCCCTCCACGACCGCGTCGACGTTGAGGGTCCTGGCGATCTCGGGAGTCGGCGGGCGATTCTTGCCTTTGAATTGCATCGTCGAGCCGCGCGAGATCACGCGAAGCTGACTGATCGTCGCGAGGTCCGCCGTGAGCTCGTCGGTCATGCCCTCCGCGAAGTAGTCCTGGCCCGGATCGCCCGAATAGTTGTCGAGCGGAAGCACGGCGATGGATTGGATGACGCGCGGCTCAATCCCAGCGTGCGGCGCGCGAGACGCCGGGCGGAACGCTCCGGAACGCGTGGCGACGTAAAGCCCCAGTCCCAGGACGACGGCTGCGACCGCGGCCGCCCAAAGCCGCCATCTCCCGGCCGCGGGTGCGAGGGGAGCGGCCTCCGGCCGGACCACAGTCTCGGACCGCGGCGAACCGGCCGACAAGTCCGAGAAGGTCTCGTTCCGCAGGTCCCGGAGCTCGTTGTACACGTCGCGCGAGGTCTGGTAGCGATCGCGGGGGTCCTTCTCGAGGCAGCGGCGAACGATCCTCGCCAAGTGCAGTGGAAGATCCCCGCGCCGGTCCGTCACGGAGGGAGGCGTGTCGCGGAGGATCGAAGAGATCATGTCCACCGCGCTCGCGCCCTGGAACGGCCGCTCGCCGGTCAGCATCTGGTAGAGAACGACGCCGAGGGAGAAGACGTCCGACCTCGCGTCGACCTTGCCGCCCCGCGCCTGCTCCGGAGACATGTAGGCGACCGTGCCGAAGACCTGACCCTCGCTCGTCAGGTTCGCGCGGCTCTCCGTCGGGGTGCTCGTGAGATTGGGATTGGAGTCCCCGGCCTCGAGCTTGGCGAGCCCGAAGTCCAGCACCTTGACGCGTCCCTCGCGCGTGACCATCACGTTGCCGGGCTTCAAGTCCCGGTGAACGATGCCGCGCTCGTGCGCGGCCGACAACGCGTCGGCGAGCGGCACGACAATGTCGAAGAACCGGGAAAGCGGAAGGCCGCCCGGCGCGAGGAGGGTGTCGAGGCTTTCGCCCTCCACCAGCTCCATGGCGAGAAACCGGCTGTCGCCGGCCTCCTCGACCGCGAAGATGGTGACGATGTTGGGGTGGTTTAGCGAGGCGAGCGAGCGGGCCTCGCGCTCGAAGCGGGCCAGGCGCTCCGCGTCCTGCGCCACCGCCGCCGGGAGCATCTTGATCGCCACGTCCCGCCCGAGCTTCGTGTCGGTGGCCCGGTACACCTCACCCATCCCGCCCGCGCCAATGGCAGCGGTGATGCGGTAGTGGCCGAGGTTGCGTCCGATCAACTCGGACCTCCTCGGCACCAGAAGGCTCGCGCTTCGTTTCCGTATCGGGGAATGGCAGAAGCGATTCTATTCCTCCGGTGGTAGAGGCCGCGCGATGACGGGGTTGAGGAGGTGTCGATAACTCGGTGGCGTCGTCGGGTTTCGCTACCCGATGGTCGCTGTCACGACTCGGCCTCGAGACTCGGACACAGGTCTCGGACACGTGGTACCAAGTGATTGACCTGTTGTGAATTTCCTGAGGGTTCGAGTCCTACACGGCTCACCACTCACTCCCATCTCAACATCCGTGGCCACATGGCGGTCTTTCTCGGGAAAACGCTCGGACTCCCCCTGCGGACCGTGACTATTCAGGCGCCTCCGACGTTTTGGGCGGTAGGGCAACCTTGGCCTGGTCGCCTACGTAAGGGAAAGCGTCTTCTATAAGGAGCGAGCCATGAGCGGAAAAGTGAATCCCATATCCGAGGAATACCCCGGCGCGACACCGTATCTGTGCGTCCACGATGGGGCCGGAGCGATCGAGTTCTACAAGAAGGCGTTCGGCGCGACCGAGCGGATGCGGTTTGGCGGGCCGGCCGGCAAGATCGGACACGCCGAGATCCAGATCGGCAAGGCGATCCTCATGCTTTCCGACGAGTTCCCGGAGATGGGCGCGCGAAGCCCGAAGACCATCGGTGGCTCGCCGAGCGCGGTCCTGCTGTACTTCGAGGACGTGGATTCCGTCGCCAGGAACGCCGTCGCCGCGGGCGCCAAGCTCGTGCGTCCCGTGGAGAACCAGTTCTATGGAGATCGCTCCGGCAAGCTCGAGGACCCTTACGGACACACCTGGTGGATCGCGTCGCACGTCGAAGACGTTTCTCCGCAAGAGATGGAGAAGCGCGCGGCCGCGGCTTCGGGCGGGGGCTAGGAGCGGCGCGCTACGCCGAGAGCTGTTCCGGCGCGCCGGGTTGCGGCGAAGCGCACGTCGCGTGCAAATTCACCATCTCGACGAGGAGCGCGAGCCGCTCGATGAAGGTCTCGACGATCTTGGGGCCGTCGCTCGCGCGGCAGGTGAAGGAGACGAGCCCTTTCTCGGGCTCCAGCCGGTAGCGCTGGAACTGCTCGGAGTCGTTGGCCACGGCCTGAAACGACTGGAGCCAGCGTTGGTCCACGGTCCCGGAGAGACTGACGACGTGCCGTTGGAAGAGCGGCCCCAGGATTTCTTCCCGCATGGCGGCGCGGTCCACGGAGACGTTGTACATCTTCGATTCTCGCCCGTTGATCTCGGGCGCCTCACGCCGACGAAAAAGAGCAAGGTTGGAGCCAGAAGCAGAAAGATCCCCGAGTCAGTGGTTTGCGTGGAGCGGCTCTCCGAGGACTGACGAGAATCGTCTGCCCCTCAGCCGAGGATTGTCAGGTCGCCGGAGTCTGCTCCCGGAGCACCGCGGCGAAAGCCTTCAACACCAGGATGCGCTCGCCCAAGCGGAGCTTCTCGACCGCGTCCGCGATGCGGCGGGCATCCTCCTCGGAAGCGGCGGTGGCGATGAGCCGGCCGTCCAGGTCCACCACCCGGTTGCCCGCGGCTCGCCACGGCGGTCTGTACATGCGCCTTCTCCTCCTCCGAATCCCCGAAGCGGTCGGTATTCTGTCAGAAACCCTGCGCGCGGTCGTGGAAGACCGCGCGCGGGCTCCGATGGCCTCCTACCACTGAATGATGATGCGTCCGTCGTGTCGCTGGCCGTTCAGGATCTGGTCGTATCCGTAGATCTGGGTGCCGTGCGGCAGGTTCGGGTTCACGTTTCCGGACGAGCACGTGTCGCCTCCGCAAGCGACGCTGTAGTCGGATCCATTGGCGAGCATTCCCTCGAAGGGGGGAGCGGTGATGCCTGCCGGGAACTTGGCTCGAGGGAAAACGATCTTGAGCTTCTGGCCGAGCGGGGTCGTCGTCCAGAATACGTGGCCTGAGTAGCCGATCGTGACGGTGGCGGGATTCACGTCTGCGGCGGTGGGGCCGACGACGACCGTCTGGTTCACCGGCGTGGGTGTCGCCGGCACAGGACTGTTCGTCACGGCGGGAGGGGGTGTCGGTCCTGGCCCGGGTCCGGGGCCTGGCGTCGACGACCTTCCGATCCAGTAGCCCAACGCGATGCCGAGGATGGCGGCGATGAGGACGGGGGCCGTCCTCCGGGTTCCGTTGGATGTCATGGGAACCTCCTAACCTTAAATGCCGGCCGCCTTGCGCGGCGCGGCGATGATGGACTGAAATCGAGGATCCTCGCGGAGCGTCGCGAGCTCCGGCTGCCGTGCGAGAGTCTCGCGGCAGTATCCGGCGGCGACCGCCTTCGTCATCCAGTCGAAAGCCTCGTCGCGACGGCCGCCCGCTGCGGCGACCACGGCGGCGTCCGCCAGGAGGTCCGCGTCGGGCTCGCCCAGCGCGATCGCGGTCCGCATCTCTTCAGTGGCTTGCTCGGCCCTTCCGGTTTTCGCGAGACCTGTGGCGACGTAGCCGTGGGCTTCCGGGTCCACCGGGTTCAGACGAAGCTGCTCGCGCGCGAGGGCGATGGATCTCTCGTAGGCGACTTTGGCTCCGGGGGCATTGCCGGCGCCTCGGCGGGCGTCTCCGAGATTGCCCCAGATGCGGAAATCGCTCGGCGAAGTCGCGGCTGCCCGCTCGAGCGAGCCGACGGCGTCCGAGAATCGGCCCAGCCAGAGTTGCGTGAGGCCGAGGTTGGACCCGGCGACAGGGTCCTTCGGCTCGAGCGCGAGGGCTTTTCGAAACGCCTCGATCGCCGGCGGAAAGTCGCAGCGTCCGACGGCGGCGCCGCCGAGATTCCCCCAGGCGCGGGAGCTGTCCGGCCAGAGTTGAGTGGTGCGGCGAAAAGCGTCCGCGGACTCTTGCCACCGGCCGCGCCCGGCATAGAAGGCGCCGAGGTGGTTGTAGGCCGCGAACCCCGTCTGAAGCGCCACGGCGCGGCGCAGCGCGCTCTCGGCGGTGGGGAAATCGCCCGCCGCTTCGGCCGCGCGCCCGAGCCCGAGCAGGGCCTCGACGCGATCGGGGTTGGCGGCGAGGGCGCGGCGGAAAGCCTCGATCGCCTCCTTCGCGCGGCCGGTGGCCAGAAGCGTCTCGCCGAGGGTCACGTCCACCTCGGGCAGCCCCGGATCCAGGGCCCGGGCGGCGTCGCTCGCGGCGATCGCGCGGTCGGCCCACGCGCGGTCCCTGGTGAAGTCCCACATCGCGAGGTTGGCGCGGCCCAGCGCCGCCTTGACGAGGGCGGAGCCGGGTTTCTCCTCGGAAAGCTTGCGAAGAATCGCGACTGCCCGTTCGACGCCCTGCCGCTTGTCGTAGCGTTGGAGCAGGCCCACGGCCTGGATGTAGCGCTCCTGGTCCGCAACGGAGTCGAGGCCCGACGGCGTGGGCGTGCGCCGCGCTCCGCGACGCAGCCGCAGGTCGTGCACGACGCCGTCGGCCACGCGATCCTGCAGAGCGAAAAGCTCGGAGCCGTCGATGGCGCTGGCCGCGAGCTGATTGCCCCTCTCGTCCAACAGCCGGTACGTGATGCGGAAGCGCTCGTTCTCGCGCTGGAGCGTTCCGGCCAGAAGCGTGTTGGCGCCGAGCCGCTTCGCCACGCGGACGAAGTTCGGATCGGATTCTCCCGAGGCCTCGACCGTGGCCCGCGGCGTGACGACCTGCAGGCCGGGGACGTTGGCCAGCCGGATGCTGACGGTCTCCGCGAGACCGAGGCCCATGACGTCGCCCTCCACGCTGCCGGTGAGGTTGCGGAAGGGCAGAACGGCCAGAAGGCGTTGGACCCGGTCCGGCGCGGCGTCGGGTCGCCCGCGTTGAAGCAGATAGGCCGCGGTCGCGATGGCGGCAAGCGCGACGAGGGCCGCCGCGATCCTCCATCGGGCCGCCC
>JBASRI010000069.1:0-3268 GCA_049273755.1 Thermoanaerobaculia bacterium | reverse complement strand
CCCCAAGCCCATCGAATACGTCGAGGGGCGCGGAGTCGTCTTCCGCACGCCCGACGGCCTCTTCGAAGCGAGCCTGGGCTTCAATCTTCAGTTTCGGTTCACGCACTTCGACCTCGACGCCGCCGCCGGGGGAGTGGACGCCGACGAGTTCCGCGTCCGGCGTTTCAAGCTCTTTTTCTCGGGCCTCGCCTTCGACCCGCGGCTGACCTGGCGCCTTCAGCTGGCCTTCGAGAGCACGGCGGCCAACCGGACCCTCGACGACGCGTGGTTGAACTGGAAGCTCAGCCCGGCCCTCGCGGTTCAGGGCGGGGAGTACAAGACACCCTTCGCGCGCGAAGAGCTCTTCAACGACGGGGTTCTGCAGTTCCCCGAGCGCTCGATCGCGGTGGACTCGTTCAAGCCCAGCCGCGACATCGGCGTGATGGCGGCGGGGTCCTTCGCCAAAGAGCGCTTCGCATACCAGGCGGGCGTCTTCGGCGGAGACGGGCAGAACACGCTGCGCGCGACCAACCACGTCATGCCCATGCTGCGACTGGTCTGGAGCCCGATCGGCTTGATGGGCTTGAGCGAGGCCGACCTGCAGGGGCACGGCGAGCCGGCGCTGTCCATCGGCGCGAATGGATTCCTCAATACGCTCCGCAAGAGCACGGCCAACAGCTTCGAGGCTCTCGCCCTGAACTACGCCGGGCCGACCGGCTGGCTCGGCCGGAACGTCGGCCTGTTCACGACAGGCGAGGACGTGGACGTCAAGTCCTGGGGCTTCGACGCGCAGTTCAAGTGGAGGGGCCTCTCGGTTCAAGGCGAGTACTTCCGCGGCCAGGCCGAAGGCGACACCAGCGGCGTCCGGCTCTCCGCCTACGGCTGGTACGGCCAGGCCGGCTACTTCCTTCTCCCCGGCAAGCTGGATGTCGCCGTCCGCTACGCGTACGTCGACAGCAACCGAAACACCAGCCGCGACGGCATCTCGACGGTGACCGGGGCAACGTCCTACTACTTCCGGAAAAACAACTTCAAACTGTTGCTCGACTACACGCGCATCCATCGCCAGCGCGCGGACGGCCCACCTGCGAACGACCAGGCCTTTCTCGTCCAGGCGCAGCTGATGCCGTGACCCGACCACCGGAGGCAAACCCACGCCAGTAGGGACGTGTCGAACATGGCGGGCCTCCTGAAAGAGGAGGAACCCGCCGCGACCCCGAAGTCCTCCTTGCGACGGGGCCGTTAGTCCTCGCCGCGTTCGGCGCGGAAGAGCTCCTTCTGAAGGTAGTCCTCGTAGACCTTCCACTTTCCGCCGGCGCTGTTGAGCCTGGCCTTGGAGCGGAACGTGTGTCCGGCGAGGGGCCCTTCAATCCAGCGATACGAGAAGGTCAGCGTTGCGGTTTGCCCGGCGGCGCCGAAGGGGCCGTCGTCCTTGATCGTCAGAGCCTCGACCTTGAGGACCTCGCGCCGCGTGTTGGGTCCGGGCCGGAACGTCGTGTCGGTGAAGACGATGCCCGGGTCGAGCGGGGCGCGGAAGGTCTCGGAGGCCTCCACGAGCGCGCGCGCGTTCTCGCGCGTGAGCTCGGCGGGCTTTCCGCAGCCGACGACGATGGCGGCCGCGAGCAGCACGAGGGCCAGTCTCGTCATTTGAATGTCCTGAATAGATTCTCTGGAGCCGACGACCGGGCTTGAACCGGTGACGTGCGGTTTACGAAACCCTCGCCCTGCCAGATCACGCCAACGGATAGCGGGCGATATGGATCGCCACCGAGAAGCAGAAAACCCGCGCGAGAACGATCGATTTCGCGCTTCATCGATTCCACCGCATTCACACGGAGTGCCACCGAACGATACCGAACACGACCGGCTTAGTCCACCGATTCGAAACCCGTAACGGGCTTGATCGCAAACAGCAATCCCCTCGGTCGTACCGCTTCTCATTCCGCAGGAGATGCGCCAACCGAATCACCGCATTGCCGTTGGCTGGGCTTGCCGCGAGCCGGCGGTAGACTGATTAAGGGATCCGAGCCTTTTCTGAAGAAGAAATGACCTCACGTTTAGGCCATCTGTTTCGACAAGCCCGCAGAACCATCCGCCAACGAGGAATCTCGGCAACTCTGAAGGGCGGACCGCGATATCTGGCTAGATATCTGCGAGCGCAGAGGGCTCGGCGTAAGATGGAAAAGATACTGATCGAAGTTCCCCTCCTCTACGACTCCTGGACATCCCTCATCCCTCCGCGTGACCTGTGGGTTGGAGCGGCTGATCCCCTAGTTCAGTTTGTACGGTGGCCTTTGGAATACCGTAACTACTTGCCCCTCTTGTGCGGCATGCGGCGAGACTCCTCGGTGCTGGAATTGGGGTGTCATCACGGCCGGACCATGCTAGGTCTCGTAGATTACCTGAGGCCGCCGGGACGGTACGAGGGCCTTGACATCATGCCTCGGCAGATTGAATTCGCACAGCGCCATATCCACAAGGCGTTCCCTAACTTCAACTTCACGCTCGCCGATGTACACAGTCAGACCTATAACCCCGAGGGACGGATCAGCGCGGAGACTTATCGCTTTCCGTACCCCGATGCCTCCTTTGACGTCATCTACGCTGCTTCGCTCTTCACGCACCTCTTGCCCCAGGCGACGGCCAATTACCTCCGCGAAAGCCGGCGCGTTTTACACCCAGGCGGTCGCTGCTTGTTCAGCTTCCTGGTCTTGGAGAATTACAGAAACAAAGGGCCTGAGGCTTGGTTCGAACTCCGGTATCCGCTGCAGGGTTTTGATCGTGTCGCCATCCGTGACCCGGAGAATCCGGAGAGCCTCATCGCTTATGAGACGTCGTTCGTGGAAGAGATGGCAACGAAGGCAGGGCTCAAGCTTGAACGTGTGATCCCCGGCTTTTGGTCAGATCGCCATGACCTCACTGTCAACGAGCACGATTTGTTCCTGCTGGAAGCCGTTTGATTCTTCGAGCATCGGAAAGGCCAGAATTTGCCTGATGAGGTGAAAAGGACGGAGACCGGACCTCACCGCCGCGGGTGGCTCAGTGATGGATTCCTTGGAGCCGACGACCGGACTTGAACCGGTGACCTGCGGTTTACGAAACCGCTGCTCTACCGACTGAGCTACGTCGGCCGGACGGCGGATCTTAGCAGGAGTTTTCAGCTATCAGTTCTCAGTTCGGGTACCGGCGGAAGGTGAGAGACGCCCGGTGACAGATCGCGGGTGTCAGACCTGAGAACTGAGAACTGAGAATTAGTCGAACCTGACCGACACGATCTTGGAGCAGCCCG
>JBASRI010000055.1:0-5413 GCA_049273755.1 Thermoanaerobaculia bacterium | reverse complement strand
CTCTTCGCCACGCCGTGCGCTCTGGGGCTACCGGGTCGCGGCGGCCCCGGATCGTAGCGGCCGGAAGAACTCGCGGACGTCGGCAGCGAGCAGCTCCGGCTCCTCCATCGCGGCGAAGTGGCCCCCGCGGGGCATCTCCGTCCAACGAACGACGTCGTAGCCGCGCTCGACCCACTCGCGCGGCGGCATCGGGGCTTCCTTCGGAAAACGGGCCACACCGCAGGGGACGGAGACGCGTTCTCCCGGGCCGAGCGCCAGGGGGACGGCGCGCGCCCCGCGGTAGAGGCGCATCGAGGAACCGATCGTCTGCGTCAGCCAGTAGAGAGTGACGTTGGCCAGAAGCGCGTCCTTCGAGAAGCGGCTCTCGAGGTCGCCGCCGCAGTCGCTCCAGCTCCGAAACTTCTCGACGATCCACGCGAGAAGCCCCACGGGAGAATCGGTCAGCGCATAGGCGGGAGTCCGGGGCCGTGTGGCCTGGAGGTGGCCGTACGCCCCTTCCTCCTCGCGCCACAGGTCGCGTTCGGCGACGAATTTTTCTTCGGAGGGCGACAGCGGCCGGGACCCCGGGCCGAGGTAGGGCGCGTAGGAGCCCGGGATGTAGTTCAGGTGGATCGCAGCCACACGCTCGGGAAAGGCCAGCGCGAGGTGCGTCGCGATCGTCGCGCCCCAGTCGCCGCCCTGCGCCCCGAAGCGCTCGTAGCCCAGGCCCGACATGAGCTTGCCCCAGAGCGCGGCGATCGATAGAGGATCGATGCCGGTCTCTCCCGGCGGCTCCGAATAGCCGTACCCCGGAAGCGAGGGAACGACCACGTCGAACGCGTCGGAAAGGAGCTCGGCGATCTCGAGCAGCTCCAGAAATGAGCCGGGCCAGCCGTGCGTGAGCACGATCGGGAACAGGGACGGTCTCCGGCCGCGAAGATGGACGAAATGAATCGTGCGCCCGTCGATCGAGGCGGTGAAGTTCGGAAGCGCGTTGATTCGCTCCTCGACCCGCCGCCAGTCGAAGCGCGCGCGCCAGTAGTCCGCTAGCTCGCGCAGGTACGCCGCGGGCGGCCCTTCCTCCCAGTCTCCGGCGGCCGTGTCCGGCCAGCGCGTCCGCGCCAGCCGATCCCGCAAATCCGAGAGCGCGGCCTCGGGAGTCTCGGCGCGAAACGGGCGAATCGTCACGTTGCCTTCCACGGATAGAACCCCGTCTCGCGCCCTTGTGTTGCGGCCTCTTCAGGAATCCGGCGTACGGAGGAGCCTCGGTTTCGGCGATCCCGTGTTCATCCATCGATGGAGCGTGAGGAAAGAGAACGCGGTGGGGGGTGCCGCCTGATCGGTGTCGACGGCGACGCTGAACCAGTCCGAGGCCGCCTGGAAGCGCTCTTCGCTCGCCGCCTTGACGCCCATGAGCCATGCAACCGTCGCCCGGCCTTGGAGACCTTGAGCTCCCGCGAAGAGCTCCTGCTCTGACGCCTTGCCGAGCAGGAACAGACCCATGACGGTCCAGTCCGTGCGAGGACGAGTTTGAAAGTACTGGATGAGGCGTTCCCGTCTGGCGTCGTTCTCCGAGTTCTCGATGAGAAACGCAGCGGCGCGCATGAGCTGAAAGGCATCCTGTTTGATGATCCTTGAGGGGTCTTCGATGGCGCCCCAGAGGACGTCGTAGCGTTCGAACTCGTAGGCGACGATCGCAAGCTGGTAGGGATTCTCGATCTCCCGGCGAAGCCATTCCGCGGCTGCGGCAGCACCTCCCGTCTGGACGAGCTCGTCATAGATCCAGATCATCCTCGCCGAGGGGAACGAGGGGCCGGATACTCGGGAAGCCGTCGCGGGCACCTGCTGGAGGAGCTCCAGCGCGAGCTCGTGGTTGCCCCGGCGGCCGACGTCGCGGGCGAGAGCCGCCAGGAACGTCGGATCCACGTTGCATTCCCGGAGCGCCGCAAACGCGGCTTCCGCGCGCCCAGGATCCGCTTCTGCAAAGACCCAGGAAAACGAGTTCGCGATTGTCCCTTCCCAGTCGTTGCGCTTGAGCCGCCGGGAACCGGCCAGGAGCTCGGCGGCCTCGGTATCGTTCTTCTGCTGCCAGAGAACGCGCGACACCGCCGCGTACCCACTCGATTCTTCCGGGTAGCGCTCGAGGGCTGCCCGCGCGAGCTTCATCGCCCGGTCCCGATCGCCTCGATTCTCCAGAATCCAAGCGGCATCCAGCAGCACGTCCCCCTTCCACGTCGGCACTGCGGGGGCAATCACGGTCCACGCTTCTCGCCACTTCTTCTGGTCTGACAGGACTTCCGCCTGGAGCACGAGCGCACGCGCCCAACGCAGGTCCCGCTGTGCAGTGGGGCGGCCAGCCAGCCATGCCTGGATCACCGAAGTCGCGCTCGCATAAGCCTCGTTCCCGCGAAGCACCCGGACGCACGCCTCGAGCGCCCCCATGTTCTCCGGTTCTTCCTTCATGAGGGCCGCGAACCGGGCTCGAGCGACCGAGGGTGAGATTTGTTTCCGGGACGCCAGAGATTCCAGCGCCCACACACGATTCCCCATTTCTTCTCTTCGATCGGAAGCGATCCGGGAGAGCGCGTCGAAGTCACGAGCGAACACGGCGGCGGTCACGCCGGCTCCGGTTCCGATGGGCGCCGCGGCTCCCAGGGCCGCGAGGTATGCGTCTCGCAGTCGTGGGTCTCCGAGAATGCTCGTTGCGAGGTGCCGCGCGAACCCGAGATTGGACGGCCGGCTGTCCAAGGCGGGGATGATGTTGCGCAGCAGCCGACGATTCTCCGGGTCGGTCCCTGCGTCACTGTTCCACGAGAACGTGGAAGCGACGCGATACAGAGGCTCCACGCCGATGTGCCGGAATCCCGCGAAGTCTCGAACCGACGTCTCTCGCTTCCCACCGCTGCGCATGACGACGCGATCCTGGATCCAGCGGCGCAGCTCTTCCGCCGTGCCGGGAGCGGGGTTCACAATACTCTTCGCGTAGCGGTCCGCCGCCGGCGTCGAACCCAAACCGTCGAACAGATGGCGAGCTGTGGAATGGAGGCCGGAATAAAACGGCGCCCGGTAAAAGGCCCGCACGGATTCCGAATCCAGGGCCACGCCGTCCGCTCCCGCGGCGATCCGCCGAGCCGCCTCCTCGAACGCCCGGGTCTGCCCCTCGGCCGGAGAGGGACTTCGCTGAGACATATCCTCGACGACTCCCATCAGCACTTCCTCCGGCCAGGCCTCCGGCCCCCAGAGACTCGCGACGGTTGCGCGCGGGGCGTGGCCCGGATCCGTGACCTCCAGAAATGCGCTGAACATCACGGCCTGGGAGCACGCAAGCTCGGTGTTGTGATCGTGAAGCAATACGCCCGCCCGCAGGCTCGACAGATCCGCCGCGCGCGCCCATACTGTCCGCCGGAAGGCGGCCCAGTACTTCTCGGGCTCTCCACGAAGCGCCAATCGAAGGATGTAGAGGTATTGCGCTCGAGGATCGGAGCTCGAGACCGCGATGTTCCGAAGGCCGTTCAGGTCGAGGTTCGCAAACGCGGCAACGGCGTCTCCCGAAGGAAGCGATCGCGCGGCCTCCATCGCCGCGGTTTCGTAACCCATGAGGGAAACGAGCAAGGCCCACTCGCCCGGGAGGCAATTCGGCTCGCGCGCACGCGCGATCGCGAAAAGTGCGAGGGCATGGCCGACCAGGGGATCGGAGAGCTGGAGCTCATCGAGCGTTTGGACCGCGAGCCAGACCGTTCCGCGTGCCGCGGCTTTGACCAGCTCGTGATTCGAGGTCGATCCGGCGGCAAGACCGTTCAAGACGCGGAGCGCCCCGAGCACTTGTGTCGTCGAACCTCGCGTCAGGTCGGATTCCAGTCGCGCAACCTCCGGGAGGATCCGCTCGGAGGCAACGACTTTGTGCTTGGCGATCCGCGCCCGGGTCCATCGGTCGAGCAACTCCTGAGCCTCGGCGAAGGGAGGAATCTCAGAGAGGGTTCCCACGGCCTCGTTCTCCAGCCGCAGGGACCATCGGTTGCTCTCGAAGCCTAGAAAGAGTCTCGACGGCGTCTTTTTCCCCGACAGGAGGCGGTCGACCTCCGCGCAGGCATAGAGAAAGCGCCGGTCGGGCTTCAGGCGATAGCGTCGGCGGTACAACTCCGGAAGATCGGCGGGCTTGGTGAGGCCCACCACCTCTGCCGGCAAGGGTCCAGCATCCAGTCGCATCGACCCGAGCTCTTCAACGTCGTTGGGCCGTGGAGCTGCTGCACGAGGGGCGGCAACGGAAGGAGACCCTTCCTTGCCCTTGCACGCTTCCAGGCTGCCCACGGCGACAGCCAGAACCAGAAGGGCGCGAAGCGAGGCCTTTCGGAAACCCCGAGCGCACATTTTTCCAGCCTTTCGACGAAAACTCTGCCGAAATCGTATCAGGCCTCGACGCCCTCGGCCTCGAGCGAGGCCGGGTTCACTTCGCATCGTGGAAGATCACGCCGAGGGTGTGGCGGCGCCCGGATCGGACCTCGCTGACACCGTGCCGCATTTTGACGCGATAAGAGCCGCGCGTCCCCCGCACGGGCCGGTTGTTGACGGCAAAGACGACGCCGTCGCCGCGGCGCAACGGCACGACCATGGCGCGAGACTGCATGCGGGGTCTCTGTTCCGTCAGGACGAACTCGCCCCCGGTGAAGCCCTCTCCGGGTTGCGAGAGCAGAACCGTCACCTGGAGCGGAAACACGCGCTCGCCGTACAGGTCCTGGTGGAGACGGTTGTAGTCGCTGGCCCCGTATTGCAGCAGCAGCGGCGTCGGGCGCGTCTGACCGGCGGCATGGCAAAGCTCGAGATAATCCGTGTGGGCTTCCGGATAGCGGGCGTCGAGCCGCATCGACGCGCTCCAGCGATTCGCGATCGGCGCCAGCCGCGGATAGAGCCCCTCGCGAAGCCGCGCCACGACGTCCGGCAGAGGGTAGGCGAAATATTTGTATTCGCCGCTGCCGAATCCGTGCCGAGCCATCGGGACACGGCTCCGGAAACGCCACTCGTCGTCGTAGAGCCCGGACAGCCCCGCGCACTCGCCCGCGGAAAGGAGGTTCGGAAGGATTGCCCAGCCCTCGGCGTCGAGGCGATCGGCGACGCTCGTCCAATCGGCCGCTGCGACACGCTCGCCGATGTTCGCGAAGCCCGGAGGCGCCGCGCTCACCGAAGTCGCCATCGCATACTCCCTCCTCGAATCCTCAACCCGCCCAACCCCCTCCGGGTTGCAGTCGTCGTTGGGGAACTACCGCTCGCTGCCGGGAAAGACGCCGATTGCGAACTCCGCGGCCGCTCCGATCGCTTCCTCGAGGTTCTCCTTCTCCGTGCGGCCGGTGCGGGCGGGCGGTTTGAAGGAATGGTCGCCGCCCTCGATCCAGTGAACCCGGATCGCGGGCGAGAGCCGATAGCCCGCGACCTCCTCGCG
>JBASRI010000046.1:0-3787 GCA_049273755.1 Thermoanaerobaculia bacterium | reverse complement strand
GGCGAGGCCGCGGCGAGGACCCAGAGCCGCGCGGAAAGCTCTCCTTCGGCCGGGGCCGGCGCCGGTTGGCCCGGCCGGACCACGGCCGCGTCCACGTACGGGGAGAGCTCTTCCCGTGCGGAGGCGTCGAGCGCCTGCTGCGAGTCCAGGGCGACGCGGCTCTCGGGCGAAGCCGAGCGAAACGTCGAGGACAGGCGCTTGACCGCGTAGGCGAAGCGCTCGGGATCCGTCGCCGGGAGCTGGAGGATGAGCCCCGGGGCCGCGCGCAGCGTCGCGAGGCGGGCGGTGGCGGCGTCGATCTCGGCGTCCGACAGGCTCTCCATTCGGGCGACGAAGACGCAGCCGGCGGGATCGGACCCCTCCGGAAGCGCCGCATCGAGGCGCTCGATACCGAGGACTGCGGCTCCCGGAGGGCACCCGTCGGCGCGCTCGGCGGCGAGGCGCAGGCGCTCCGCGCCCAGGACCGGAAGGACGGACGCGGCGAAAACAAAAACGCCTGCGGCGACGCGGGCGTGGAAGCGTCGAATCATCGGCATCGGCAACCGGATTGTCGCCGACGTTCTTCCCGTTTGCTCAGGCCCGACCTGTCATCCCGAAGAGCGCAGCGACGAGGGATCCCTTTCCGAAGTGGACAGTGACTTCAAAGGGATTAACGCCGAGCTTCGCTCGTCGTTGCCTACTGCTGAGGGTCTGCCTTCGGTGGTCGGCTATCTCGCTGGCGCTCGGGATGACAAACCGCTACCGCCGCACCTTCTCTTTCTCCTTCTCCTTGACGGCTTCGGCGACCGCGGCGGGCGGCGCTGCGGCCGGGGCGGGCTCGACGGCAGCGACGGGGACGAGACCCAGGCTCTGCCGGAGCTTGCGCTCGATCTCGGCGGCGAGCTCCGGGTTCTCCTTGAGGAACTGCTTCGAGTTCTCGCGGCCCTGTCCGATCCGCAGGTCTCCGTAGGAAAGCCAGGCTCCGGACTTCTCCACGAGCTTGGCCTCGAGGCCCATGTCGATGAGCTCGCCCTCGCGAGAGATGCCCTCGCCGTAGTTGATGTCGAACTCGGCCTGGCGGAAGGGCGAGGCGACCTTGTTCTTGACGATCTTCACCTTCGTCCGCGAGCCGACGACCGTCTCGCCGTCCTTCAACGAGGCGATGCGGCGGATGTCGATGCGGATCGTGGCGTAGAACTTCAGCGCCCGGCCGCCCGTGGTCGTCTCGGGGTTTCCGAACAGAACGCCGATCTTCTCGCGGATCTGGTTGATGAAAATCAGGCTCGTGCGGGACTTGGACACGATCGCCGTCAGCTTTCGCAGGGCCTGGGACATCAGCCGGGCGTGCAGGCCCATCTGCGCCTCGCCCATCTCGCCCTCGATCTCGGCCTTGGGCACGAGTGCCGCCACCGAGTCGATGACGATCACGTCGATCGCGCCGGAGCGGATGAGCATCTCGGCAATCTCGAGGGCCTGCTCGCCGTTGTCGGGCTGCGAGACCAGGAGGTTGTCGGTGTCCACGCCGAGCTTCTTGGCGTAGTCGGCGTCGAGCGCGTGCTCGGCGTCGATGAATGCCGCCAGGCCGCCGGCTTTCTGGGCCTGAGCGACGACCTGGAGCGACAACGTCGTCTTGCCCGAGCTCTCGGGCCCGAAGATCTCGACGACGCGGCCCCGGGGAATCCCGCCGACGCCAAGCGCGGCGTCCACGGCGAGCGATCCGGTCGGGATGACGGCGATGGCCCCCTCGGGCCGCTCGCCCAGGCGCATGATCGAGCCCTTCCCGAACTGGCGCTCGATTTGCGTCAGCGCCGTCTCGACGGCGCGCCACTTCTCGTTGGTTTTCACGCTGGACATGTCCTCACCTTTCTCATCGAGGGAAAAATTCCGCGCGTTCTGCGCGATTATAGACTTCGGAAGGGGCGCCACAGGACGCGATGAGGACGCAGGCATCTTCTCTCCGGCACGATCCCGTGTCAATGTCCGACGCCCGTCGCGCCTTCGCGGCGCATCCTCTCGCGGCGCTCCTCGCGACGGGGTTGGGCGCCGGGCTCTCGCCCGTGGCCCCCGGCACGGCAGGATCGCTCCTGGGCCTCGCGGTCGCGTGGCTCCTTTCGTCCCATGGCGGCATTCTCGGCTCCCCGGTCGGACTCTTGATGTCCGGGCTCGCCGTGGGTCTGCTTGGAGTGGCGGTCTCCGGCCCCGTCTGTCGCGCGCTGTCCTCCGAAGATCCCGGCTGCGTCGTGATCGACGAGGTCGCCGGACAGATGATCGCCTGCGCGGGCATCCCCTTCGTGCCAGGCGCGCCGGTCTGGGCCTGGATCGCGGCGTTCGTCCTCTTTCGGGCCTTCGACATCGTCAAGCCGCTCGGGATCCGGCGAATCCAAAATCTCCCCGGCGGCTGGGGAGTCGTCGCGGACGACGTGGTCGGGGGAATCTATGCCGCCCTGTTCGTGGCGCTTCTGGGGCGATGGGTCTGACGCTCTCGCCAGAGGAGGGCTTGGTCGCCGAGAACGAGCCGCTCGCCCGCTACACGACCTGGCGGATCGGGGGGCCCGCCAGGTTCTTCTGCCGCATGCGGACCGAGGTTGCCCTGGCCCGTGTCCTGGCGGCCGCGTCGGCGGACGGGCTCCCGCTGGCCCTCCTGGGGATGGGCTCCAACATCCTCGTCGCCGACGACGGGTTTCCCGGATACGTACTGAGGCTGGAGGGCGACTTCCTGAAGGTCACGATCGACGGGGCCCGCGTGACGGCGGGCGGAGGGGCGGCGCTGGGAGGCGTCTGCGCCGCGGCGGCGCGCGCGGAACTCTCCGGCATCGAGGCGATCTCGGGGATTCCCTCCTCGATCGGGGGCGCGGTCCGGATCAACGCCGGCGCCTACGGCGGCGAGATCTTCGACGTGCTCGAGACGGTCCGCCTCTTCTCTCGCTCGGGAGAACGGCGGGAAGCGGCGGCCGCCGAGATTCCTCACGGGTACCGGTGGTCGAAGCTGATCGAGACGCGGGAGATCGTCAGCATGGCGGTGCTCCGGCTCGCCCCGGCTCCGCGCGAAACGATCGAAGCGAAGACGCGCACCGTCGCCGAGAAGCGGCGCGGGGCCCTGCCTTCGGAGCCCAACGCCGGCAGCGTCTTCAAGAACCCCGAGGGCGACTACGCGGGCCGCCTGATCGAGGGCTGCGGGCTGAAAGGCCAGACCGCGGGGGGCGCGATGATCTCGCCGCGGCACGCCAACGTGATCGTGAACACCGGCGGAGCCTCTTCGGCCGACGTCCTCGCCTTGATGAAACGCATGCGGGACACGGTCCGGGAGAAGTTCGGAGTTACCCTGTCTCCGGAGGTGGAGATGCTGGGAGTGAAGTGGGAGTGACAGGTGAAGCGGAGCCGTCGCCTGTCATCCCGAGGACCGTAGGTCCGAGGGATCCCTTTCGAGTCCAGGTGTGGCTCGGAAAGGGATCCCTCGCTGCGCTCGGGATGACAGAGCGATGAGAATCCTTTTGATGGCCGGAGGCTCCGGGACGCGGCTGTGGCCGCTCTCGACCGAGGAGAAGCCCAAGCAGTTTCTACCGCTGCTCTCGGAGAAGAGCCTTCTGGCCGAGACCTTCGCGCGGCTGGAGCCTCTGTCCCGCGACGTGTGGGTCGCCGCGGCCGCGCGCCACGCCGGGCTCGTGCGCCACGAGCTGCCCCGGCTCCCCACGGAGCGGATCCTGAGCGAGCCCGCGCGGCGCAATTCCGGTCCGGCGCTGCTCGCGGCGGCGTTGCGCTTCGAGGGAGACGGCGATCCCGTCACCGCGGCTGTCCCTTCGGACCAGAC
>JBASRI010000031.1:0-1675 GCA_049273755.1 Thermoanaerobaculia bacterium | reverse complement strand
GGCCTGACCTCCTCGCTGCGCGCTCGCTCCCGCAGGCGCGAACCTCCTCCCTCCCTTCGGTCGGGAGACTATTCGCGCCGCGAACGACTGTGCCGGTGCCGCGAAGGAGTTCGATAAGGGGCACTCGTCCTTGTGTTCGCAGCGCGAGGAGTCTCCCGAAGGGAGGAGCCTCGCGCTGCGGGAGCGGAGCGAGCGAGGAACCAGGCGAACGGCGAGACCGCATCCGGTCGAAGCTGGACGCCGGTGCTACAGCAGGTTCCGAGCGAGCGAGAGCGACGGGGGCGAGCCGCGGGCCGGTGCGCCCGAGGCGCAGATCCCTCGACAAGCGCTCGCGACGGTTAAGGGATATACCCCTTGATCGTCCTTGCCGTCACGCCGGGCTTCGCGACGGCGACCGAAACGGCGCGGTACTCGCCGTCGGGCTTCTGCGAGTCGGTGCGGAAGGCCAGGATGTACTGCGAGCGCAGTTCTTCTTCGATGCGCTTGGTGACCTCGCCGATCTTCGAGGCGTTGCTCAGGTGGAAGACGGCGCCGCCGGACTCGCGCGCGATCTCGTTGACCACCTTGCGGATGCCGAAGTCGGTGATGGAGATGTTGACGCCGATGAAGTAGATCGGCGCTCCGGCCGAGCGCGCGTACCGGAGCAGCGTCGGGTAGTCCACGTGGGAGTGATTGTCGGCGCCGTCGGTGACGACCACGAGGGCCCTCCGGCCCTGCAGCGTTCGGAACTGGTACAGGCCGAGGACGACCGAATCGTAGAGGGCGGTCGCTCCGCGGGCTCCGGGCTCGCGCGCCGCACGCTGGAGCTCGGCGGAGTCGCCGGTCAGCGGCTGGAGCATCCGCGGCTGCTCGCGAAACTCGATGACGAAGCCCTGGTCCTTCTCCCGGATCAGTCCTTTGAAGAGCTCGGCTCCGGCCTCGTGCACGAACGGCATCGACTTCTCCATCGAGCCCGAGCCGTCGATGACGAGGCCGATCGTCAGCGGCAGCTTCTCGGCGACCTCGAAGCCGGTGACTTTCTGCGGGCGGCCGTCCTCCTGGATCGAAAAGTCGGTCTCGGTGAGCCCCTTGACGAAGCGGTTGTCCTTGTCGAGCGCCGAGATGTGGAGCTGGACCACGTCGACGCGCACGCTCTCGACCGTGGCGCTCGACCCCTTGAGGAAACGGATGTCGTTGGCTTCCTTGCCGTCGTCGCCGATCGCGGTGGCGCGCAGATAGTCCGAACGTGTGTACTCGGTCATCGGGAGCGTGACCTCGTAGGGCCCCGGTCCTCCCGCCCAGCTCTTGAGCTTCTTGTCGTCCAGGAAGAGATCCACCTGCTTGGCGACGCCTCCCGCGATCGACTGCACGGCCACCTTCACCCGCACCTTGCCCGCCGACGGATCGAGCTGCGGCAGGATCTTCACGGCCAGGCGGGCCGCTCCTTGATTGATGGCAAAGGCATCCTCGTCGATGACCCTGCCCGACGCGTCGTAGCCGACCGCGCGCACCGTCTGCTTGCGCGGCACTTCGCCCAGGTCGATCTCGACGGAGTAGGGAGGCCTGGAGCGCCGGACGAGGAGCTTGTCCTCGAGGTAGAACTCGACCTTGCTGATCGGGGGCTCGGCCTCCGCCTCCAGCCGCAGCAGCCCGACCGGGGCCTCGCGCGCGGGCGGCAGGATCTTCAGCTTGGAGC
>JBASRI010000562.1:0-2783 GCA_049273755.1 Thermoanaerobaculia bacterium | reverse complement strand
GGGAGAGCCCTTGCGCGGCCAGAGCCTTGCGAACGGCCCTCACGGCGCGGACACAGGCAGGACGAACGAGAAGTGCTCGGGGTCGGAGGCCAGCCAGAACTGGCCGCCGCCGGCGCCCTTCCCGTCGGCCGTGAAGGTCAGAATCCACACGCCCTCGTCCCAGTCGGAGCCGACGCGCGCCACGACGGGGAACTTCACCTCCGTCGCGAGCGCCGGCACGGCGAGGGGCGGCTGGAAGATGGGGATCCTCTTTCCCTTGGGCGAGATCGCTTCGACGCGAATGGTCATGGTGCGCGGCTGCTCCGAGGGGGGCACGTCGAGGAGGGCCTCGGCGCGCAGCGCCGGGTCTTTTCCCCGGCGAATCGGAAAAGCGTCGGGCGCCGTCCTCGCTCCGGAGGCGTCGGCCGGGTAGACCGCGAGGTCGCCCAGGATCGGCACGGGAATCACGCCCCGCTCGCTTCCGGTCTTGCGAAAGCGCACACCGGCGTTCAACGGGATCTCGATGGCCTTGCCGTCGCGCAGGGCCGGCTGGAACTTCCACTCCCGCACGGCCTCGAGGGCCGGCTGGACGAACTCCCGGGCGGTTGCCGAGATCATGTGGAGTTCCGTGACGTTGCCCTTCGCGTCGATTCTTCCGATGAGAAGAACGTTGCCCTGGCTGTCCTTCTGGTTGGGCTCATCGGGGTAGACCGGCTCGCGGTACGCCGTGCGCGTGGCGCCGCGCGTCTGGGCGGCCCCGGGAGCCGCGGGCGCGCAGAGCGCGCAGACGAGCAACGGGATCGAGAGGCAGCGAGCGGGCGACACGGACCCCTCAGGCCGCCGGGCCGTCGAGCGCGCGCCGCGCGTGGTAGGAGGAGCGCACGAGCGGGCCCGCCTCGACGCGCAGGAATCCGAGGGCCTCACCCTCACGCGCGATTGCGGCGAACTCCGCGGGCGTGTAGTAGCGCTCGACCGGAAGCCGGCGCTCGTACGGCTGCAGATACTGGCCGACGGTCGCGATGTCGCACCCGGCGTCCCGCAGGTCGGAAAGGGTCCCGAGGAGCTCCTCGGTCGTCTCGCCGAGACCGACCATCAGGCCGGACTTCGTCTTCATCGGGAGACCGTGATCCCGGCGATGGGCGTCGGACCGGGCGAGCAGCTCCAGCGACTGCGGGTACTTCGCGTCCGGGCGGACCCGGCGGTAGAGGCGCTCCACGGTCTCCACGTTGTGGTTCAGGATTTCGGGCGCCTCGGCGAGCACGGTCTCGAGAGCGGCCCAGTTTCCCTGGAAGTCGGGGATCAAAACCTCCACGGTGCAGCCCGGGTTGCGCCGGCGGATGGCCCGGATCGTCGCGGCGAAGTGGGCGGCGCCGCCGTCCTCCAGGTCGTCCCGGTTGACCGAGGTCACCACCGCGTGCGACAGCGAAAGCTCCCGGGCCGCCTCCGCGACCCGCTCGGGCTCCCCCGCGTCGAGCGTGCCGGGCTTGCCTTTTCCGACGGCGCAGAAGCCGCAGTGGCGGGTGCAGATGTCGCCCATGAGCATGAACGTGGCCGTGCGCTCCCGAGCCCAGCACTCGTGGATGTTGGGGCACCGGGCTTCCTCGCAGACCGTGACGAGCGACAGGCGCCGCATCATGCGCCGCACCTCCTCGTACTCGCCGGTCGAGTCGAGGCGGACCTTCAGCCACTCGGGCCGCGCGAGGCGCGAGGCCCGTGCGGCGGAGGCGACGGGAAGCTCCGACTTCACGCCGCGATTATCTCCCGTCCGAAGGCGCGGGCGAAATGGGGCAGCAGAGCGCGCGCGACCGCGTCGACGGCGACCCTGCGCCCCAGCACGCGCTCCATGGTCGTCACGCCGCCGTCGGTGATTCCGCAGGGCACGATCCCGGCGAAATGCGGGAGCGGCTCCTCGGTGACGTTGAGCGCGAATCCGTGCGTCGTCACCCAGCGCGAGAGGTGAATGCCGATCGCCGCGATCTTGTCGTTGCCGACCCACACGGACGTGACCCGCTCCTTGCGGGGCGAGCGCTCCGCCTGGATGCCGAAATCGGAGAGCGTCGAGATGAGGACCTCCTCGAGGTCCGTGACGTAGCGTTTGACGTCCTTGCGGTCCGGCGCGAGGTTCACGATCGGATAGCCCACGAGCTGCCCGGGGCCGTGATACGTGACCTTTCCGCCGCGGTTGGACTCGCGTACCGCGATGCCGAGCTCCGCGAGCCGTTCCGACGGCAGGAGCACGTCCGCGGCCTCGGCGTTTCTCCCGAGCGTGACGACCGGCTCGTGCTCGAGGAGCAGAAGCGTCTCCTCTTCGCCGCGGGTCGCGCGGGCGGCCGCCTCCGCCTGGAGCGTGAGGGCCGCGTCGTAGCCCACGCGCCCGAGCCACTGGACGCGCACTGCTCGGATCGGACTCGCCACGGCGGCTTCCACGACGCCAGTCTACCGGCTCAGTGGCCCAGAAGCAGGACGTCCTGCGCCGTGAGCCGATTCCGTCCCGGGAAAAACCCTTCCGAGTGCCACTGGAGGTGGAGGCCCGCGTCCTCGATCATGCCGATGAATCGGGACTCCAGGCGACGGCGGCCGTCGAGAGGGTTCAACCGGTCCAAGAAGCGCGTCATTTCGCTCGCGGCGCTTTCGAACGCCGACAGTGCGCCGGTGTGGCGGCGCAGCCAGAGCGGAGGTAGCCGGCGGCGTCCGAGCGCCAGACGCAGGGCCGCGTCGATCGGGCTGACGAACCGCAGAACGCCCGTGCGAGCGCGGCGGGCCAGCGTCGTGAGGACTGCCTGCCTACCCACGGAAGAGCGCCC
>JBASRI010000029.1:0-2486 GCA_049273755.1 Thermoanaerobaculia bacterium | reverse complement strand
GCTCCAATCCGTCGCGCGCTTGTGGCCGACGACCGCGCCGGCCGTCGCCGCGGACGCCGAGCGTCTCCGGGCGGAGATGCCGCCGCCATCCCCCTCCGCGGCTTCCGATCGGCGCGTCCCGGTTCGTGATCCCGCGATCCTCGGCCCCCTGCACGTCTACTACTACGACTACTTCTCCGACATCCCGGGAGCCGACTTCTCGAAGGTCGCGCTCGCCTCCCGCGAAGACGGCGAGGTCCTGGCGTATGAAGCGCTCAACCTGGCCGATGGGGCGCGGTCGGTCTCCGAGATCCGCGACGTCCTCTCCGGACGCTATGTCCCCGTGCCGCTGCCCGCCGTCGCCGAATACTTCGACATGCTGGCGAAGGCGCGCGCCGTGTCGTACCGGCCTTGAGGATCGCCCAGATCGCTTCGATCGCCTTCTCGGTTCCACCGCGAGCGCACGGCGGGACCGAAATCGCGATCGACGCGCTGACGCGCGGCCTCGTCGCGCGCGGCCACGACGTGACGCTCTTCGCTTCGGGGGACTCGCAGACGACGGCGCGGCTCCATGCGGTCGTGTCCCGAGCGACTCAGGACGATCCGTCCGCCACGTCCTACCTCGAGCGCGAGTACGAGGTCCGCAACGTCGCCGAGGCCTATCGGCTGGCCGACCGCTTCGACGTGCTCCACTCGCACTGGCCCACGCCCGCCGCCTACTTCTCGGGCACGGCGCCCAGGCCGAGCGTCATGACCTATGCCTACATCGAGAAGCCGCTCCACGACTACTACCGGTCGGCCTATCCCCGGCTTCACGGCGTGTGCATCACCGAGGCGCAGAACCGCATGCTCGGCGGCGGGCTGCCGGTCATCCCCTATGGGGTGGAGCTCGACCGGATTCCGTTCGTCGAGACCTCGGAGGACTTCCTCGTCACCGTCGGGCGGATGGTGCCGCACAAGGGCGCCGACCGCGCCATCGCGATCGCCCGGAAGGCGGGCCTTCCGCTGGTGATCGTGGGCGCGGTGACGCCGTACCTCCCGGAGAGCGAGCCCTTCTTCCGGGAGCGCGTCGAGCCGCACGTGGACGGCCGCTCGGTCGTCCACTACCCGCACCTGCCCAACGCGGATGTGGTCGACCTCGTCGGCCGGGCGCGTGCGTTTCTCTTCCCGATCTCCTGGGAGGAGCCCTTCGGCCTCGTCGTCGCGGAAGCCATGGCGGCAGGCACTCCCGTCATCGCGACGCCGCGCGGCTCCCTCCCCGAGCTCGTCGAGCACGGCGTCACGGGGTTTCTGGGCGAGGGCGACGAGGAGCTCGCCGGGTTCGCGGTCCGCGCGGGCGAGATCTCTCGGGCCGCCTGCCGCCGCCGGGCGCAAGAGCGCTTCTCGGCCGAGCGGATGGTTTCCGACTACGAGGCGTTGTATCGGAGAATCCTCGCATCGTGAGCTTCGACTTCTCCGCCGCGAGCCTCGACCGCGAGTTCCCCGTCCGGCGGAACCTCGTCTACCTAAACCACGCCGCCGTGGCGCCTCTGCCCCGCCGCGTGGCCGACGCCATGACCGCGCACTTCGCAAACGTGCGCGATCGCGGCGCCGCGGACTGGCGCCGGTGGTTCGGCGAGATCGAGAAGACGCGCGAGAAGGCGGCCCGCTTCATCGGCGCGCCGCCAGCCGAGGTCGCCTTCCTGCCCAACACGTCCTGGGCGCTGAATCTCGTGGCTCTCGCGTTCCCCTGGAAGAGCGGGGACAACGTCGTGACCGACGACATGGAATTCCCGTCGAACGCGTATCCGTGGCGCAATCTCGAGGCGCGCGGCGTGGAATGCCGCATCGCCGCCAGCCGCGACGGGCGCATCACGCTCGAGGACATCGCCGCGCGCGTCGACGCGCGCACGCGCGTGGTCGCGGTCTCATGGGTTGCGTTCCACAACGGTTGGGTCTTCCCGATCGAGGAGCTCGCCGCCTTCTGCCGCGAGCGCGAGATCCTCCTCGTCGTCGACGCAATCCAGGGCCTGGGCCTGCTGCCGATCCACGTCGAGAGGGCCGGCATCCACGTCCTCGCCGCCGACTCGCACAAGTGGCTCTACGGCCCCGAGGGCTGCACCGTGTTCTTCGTCGCCGAGGAGGCCCGCGAGCGCGTCCCCGCGATCGCGAGCGGCTGGTGGAACCTGAAGACCGAAGGCGACTACCTGAAGTTCCGGGCGACGGCCTATACGGGCGCGCGGCGCTTCGAGCCGGGGACGCTCCCGACCGACCACGTCATCGGCCTCTCGGCCGCGCTGGACCTGCTCGACGAGATTGGCGCCGAGACAGTCCGCCGCCGCGTCCTCGAGCTCGTCGCGGCGCTTCGAGACGGCCTCCGCGCCCGCGGCTGGCGGATTTCGACGCCCGAGCCCCTGCGCTCTGGGATCCTCGCGGCGGTCCCGCCCGCCCGCGACGCGCGGGCCTGGGCAAAGGACCTCGAGGAGCGCGGCGTCATCGTCTCGCCCCGCGAGGGCTTCGTCCGCTTC
>JBASRI010000009.1:0-2205 GCA_049273755.1 Thermoanaerobaculia bacterium | reverse complement strand
GAATGAGGGCGTTCCGGCGCTTGAATCCTCTCGGGGGATCTGCGCGTATTTTGGGCATAAGGAGTTTTTGCTGATGTCCAATGAGAACGTTTCGCAGGTGTCCGACGCCAGCTTCGACGGGGACATCCTGAAGAGCGAGGTCCCGGTGCTCGTCGACTTCTGGGCCCCCTGGTGCGGTCCCTGCCGTTCCGTGGCTCCCATCGTGGACGACCTGGCGACGCTCTACGCGGGCAAGATCAAGATTGCCAAGATCAACGTGGACGAGTCCACGGAGGTGGCGATGCGCTACCAGATCACCTCCATTCCGACCTTCATCCTGTTCAAGAACGGCGAAGTGTGCGACCGCGCCCTGGGCGCCTTGCCCAAGAGCGAATTCGTCAAGCTCATCGACCGGAACCTCTGAGTTTCCCCGGAAATGGCACGGAGAGGAGGGGGCGACCCCTCCTCTCCTTTTTCGTGCCGTAAGATCTGCCCATGGGCGGTTTCCCCACGACGAGCCCTGCGGCCTACCCGAGCGTGCCTTCCCGTTCGCTCGACACTCTCTGGTTCCAGGTCTCGGGAACCGTCTGTAATCTCCAGTGCACGCACTGCTTCCTGTCGTGCGCGCCGGCGAACCACAACCACGAGATGCTGACCCTGCAGGAGGTGCGGCGGCGGCTGGAGGAAGCCGCGCCTCTGGGCGTTCGGGAGTACTACTTCACCGGCGGCGAGCCCTTCCTGAACCCGGAGATGCTCTCGATCCTCGAGGAGACGCTCTGGCGGGGTCCGGCGACCGTGCTCACCAACGGGCTGCTCCTGACACCCGAGCGGTGCGCGCGGCTCAAGGCGATGTCGGACGCGAGCCCGCACTCCCTCGACATTCGGGTTTCGATCGACGGCTACACGGCCGCTTCGAACGATCCGATCCGGGGCGAGGGGACGTTCGAGCGGATTCTGGGCGGCATCCGCAATCTGGCGCGCGCGGGCCTCAATCCGGTCGTCACCGTTACGGAGGCCTGTGAGGAGGCCGCGGGCGCGGACGGCCGCGAGCGGCTGCTCGCGTGGATGCGCTCGATCGGCCTGTCGCGCCCTCGCCTGAAGGTCCTTTCGCTCTTTCGGATCGGCGCGGAGGCGACCCGGCTGCGCGCGTACCAGCCGTGGGAGACCCTTCGCGGCCGCGAGCTCTCCGAGGACGAGCTCGACAAGCTCCAGTGCTCCTCGTGCCGCATGGTGACCTCCCTCGGCGTCTACGTCTGCCCGATCCTGATCGAGGAGCCCGGAGCGCGAATGGGGGAGACGCTCGCGGAGACGCTCCGGCCCTTCCCGCTGCGGTACCAGGCGTGCTTCACCTGTCACGCCTACGGAGTCACGTGCCGGACCTAACGCGGCTCGCTTTCTTCGGCGGCGTCTACAGCAATGCGCGGGCCCTGGAGGCCGCCGTCGCCGACGCGCGCCACTGCGGTGCGGCCGCGCTCTACGCGCTGGGCGACTTCGGCGCCTTCGGCCCCCATCCCGACCGGATCTTCCCGATCCTCCTCGCCGCCGGAGTCCTGCCGATCCAGGGCAACTACGAGGAGTCTCTCGCGGAAGGGGCCGAGGACTGCCGGTGCGGTTACACAGACCCGCGCGACAACCACTTCGCGCAGATCTCCTACGAGTACACGGCGTCGAACACCTCGAAGCGCTGGAAGCTCTGGATGGCCACGCTGCCGAAGATGCGGAGGCTGACGGTCGCGGGCCGCAAGGTCCTGCTCGTGCACGGCTCGCCGCGCAAGATCAACGAGTTCCTCTGGGAATCGACCTCGCCCTCGAGCTTCCTCGAGAAGCTCCTGGTCGACTTCGATGCCGACGTGCTCGTCTGCACCCACACGGGACTCCACTGGCAGCGCCGCCTCCCTTCGGGGCGCCTCGTTGTCAACTGCGGCGCGCTGGGGCGGCCGGCCAACGACGGGCGGACGAATGTCTGGTACGCGCTGGTCACGTTCGGCGAGGACGTGTTGGTGGAGTTCCGTCCCGTGGCCTACGACTTCGAGGCGATGGCCCTCGAGATGGAGGAGGAGCACCTGCCCCCCGAGTTCGTCGAGACGATTCGCACGGGTTGGTGGACGACCTGCCTCGAGATCCTGCCGGCGAAGGAACGCGACCGCGGCCGATTCTGACGCGCGAAAGGAGACGCGACGTGCCCAGCGACGACCTGCTCCCCACGGGCCTGGCGCAGCTCGAGGC
>JBASRI010000710.1:0-7761 GCA_049273755.1 Thermoanaerobaculia bacterium | reverse complement strand
GGACTCCCCGTGGCGGTCGCCGCGGCGCGGGAGGAGCGCGACCCGGTCTGCGGGATGACGGTCGCGGCGGCGGGCGCGAAGCACACGGCGGAGGCCCTGGGCCGTACCTGGTTCTTCTGCTGCGGGGGTTGCCGGGAGCGGTTCCTGGCGGCGCCCGAGCGGTTCGCTCCGGCCGCGCGCTCGGGAGGCGCCGCGTGAGGGACGAGATCCGCGCGGTCCAGGACGCGATGGAGCTCCAGGGCTACATCGCCGAGCCCGAGATCGCGACGGCGGTCTTCCTCGCGGGCGAGATGAAGAAACCGCTCCTAATCGAAGGCGACGCCGGCGTCGGAAAGACCGAGATCGCCAAGGTCCTCGCGCGTTTGAAGAACACGGAGCTCATCCGCCTCCAGTGCTACGAGGGTCTGGATGTCCAGACCGCCCTCTACGAGTGGGACTACCCGCGGCAGATGCTGCGCGTGCGCATGGGAGAGCAGGAGGGCCTCTCGCCCGCCGACATGGAGCAGGTCATCTATTCGCGCGGGTACCTCCTCGAGCGGCCGCTCTTGAAGGCGATCACACGGCGTGAGGGTCCGCCGGTGCTGCTCGTGGACGAAGTGGATCGCGCCGACGACGGCTTCGAGGCCTTTCTGCTGGAGGTGCTCTCGGACTTCCAGGTCACGATTCCAGAGCTCGGGACGCTGTCGGCCGAGCACGTGCCCTACGTCGTCCTGACCTCGAATCGCTCGCGGGAGATCGGAGACGCTCTGCGGCGCCGGTGCCTGTACCTCTACATCGAGCACCCCAGCCTCGAGAAGGAGGTTCGGATCATCCGCTCGCGCGTCCCGGGCGCGAGCGAGCGTCTCGCGGGCCAGATCGGGCGGTTCCTGCAGGGGTTGCGCGCGCGCAAGCTGCTCAAGGCGCCGGGTGTGGCCGAGACGATCGACTGGGCGCAGGCGCTCGTCCGCCTGCACCGCGACGCGCTCGATGCCGACACGGTCGAGCGGACGCTGGGGTGCATCCTGAAGGACCGGCACGACCACGCCGACCTCTCGAGCGAGGAGATCGCGGGCCTGGTGCAGCAGGCCGGAGCCGTCGAGGCGGCGGCGCGATGAGGGACGCGGACCTCGTCGTCCATTTGGCGCGCTTCGCGCGGGCCCTGCGCGATCGGAATGTCCGGGTCAGCCTTTCCGACGAAGCCGATGCGGTCCAGGCGCTGACGCTCTGCGATCTCTCCGACCGCGACGAGGTCCACCGCGCGCTGGCGATCGCGCTGAAGGTCCGGCCGCGCGACGCGGCGGCGTTCGACGCGCTGTTCGAGACCTGGTGGGCGGCCGGCGGCAACGGGACTCCCGGCGCGGCGCCGCCGCCTTTCAAACCGTTGCGCGAGGCAGGGCGGGTCCAGCGGTTCGGGCCGGGGGCCGAGGCGGGTCCCTCCGACGCCGAGACGGAGACGCCCCGGGGCGACACTCCCGCCTACAGTCCCGAGGCGCATCTGCGCCGCCGGCCGTTCGAGCAGTGCACGGAGGCCGAGCTCGTGGCGATGGAGCGGCTCCTGGAGCGCTTCGCCGTGCGACTCGCGACGCGGAGGAGCCGCCGACTCGTCCCGACCCGCGGGCGTGGAAGGGTCGACCCGCGGCGCAGTTTCCGCGCCGCCGTCGCGACCGACGGCGAGTTCCTGCGCCTGGCCCGGCGCATGCGGGCCATCGAGGAGCCGCGGCTGGTGGTCCTCTGCGACACGAGCGGCTCGATGGATCCGCATACGCGCTTCCTGCTCTCGTTTCTCCTCGCGGTGAAGAAGGCGGCGCGCCGGACGGAGATCTTCGCCTTCAACACGGCGCTCCACCGTCTGACGCCGTGGATCTCGCCCGCACGCATCGGGTCGACACTCGCACGGATCGCCGCTGAGGTTCCGGACTGGTCGGGCGGCACCCGCATCGGCGAGAGCTTTTCCGACTTCGTCGAGCACTACCTCGACGAGGTTGTCGACTCCCGGACGGTCGTCGTCATCGTCAGCGACGGTCTCGACCGGGGCGACACGGCGGCTCTGGCCGGCGCTATGCGCGCGATCCGGTCGCGGGCCCGCCGAGTCATCTGGCTCAATCCGCTTCTGGGCGATCCCCGCTACGAGCCCACGGCGGGCGGGATGGCGGCGGCTCTGCCCTTCGTGGACGTCTTCGCCCCCGCGCACAACCTCGAGTCTCTGGAACGTCTGCTGCCGCTGCTCTCGGCGGCGTGACGGGAAAGGCGGGACACCGGCGGCCTCGCACGCGCTCGAATCCGAAAAGGAGGTCTGATGATTCCCGCTTCGTTCGACTACCACTCACCGAAGACCCTGTCGGAGGCGATCGGCCTTCTCTCGCGCTACGGGGACGGCGCCAAGGTCCTCTCGGGGGGCCAGAGCCTGCTGCCGCTGCTGAAGTTGCGGCTGGGCTCGGCAGGGCACCTGGTCGACATCGGCAAGGTGCCGGGCCTCGAGTACATCAAGGAGGAGGGCGGGTTCCTGAAGATCGGCGGGCGGACCCGCGAGTCGGCGCTGGAGGCTTCGGACCTCGTGCGCTCGAAGTACCCCATTCTCGCGGACACCGCGGCCGTGATCGCCGATCCGCTCGTGCGCAACCTTGCGACGGTCGGAGGCAACCTCGCGCACGGCGACCCGGCCAACGACCACCCGGCGACGATGCTCGCGCTGGGCGCGTCGGTCGTGGCGACCGGGCCCAAGGGCGAGCGCGTCATCCCGATCGAGGGCTTCTTCACCGACCTCTTCACGACCGCGCTCGCGAGCGACGAGATCCTGACCGAGATCCGGATCCCGACGCCGCCCCCCGGCAGCGGCGGCGCCTACGTGAAGCTCGAGCGCAAGGTCGGCGACTTCGCCACCGCCGCAGCCGCGGCGCAGCTGTGCCTCGGCAAGGGCGGCGTCGTCGAGCGCGCCGGCATCGGCCTCACCAACGCGGGACCCACGCCCGTCAAGGCCACGAAGGCCGAGGCGTTCCTGAAGGGGAAGAAGCCGGACGCAGGGACGATCGCCGAGGCGGCGCGCCTGGCGGCCGAGAGCGCCGAGCCCTCCGCCGACCGCCGGGGCTCCGTCGAGTACAAGCGGGAAATGGCGCGGGTCCTGACGGCGCGCGCCCTGGCCAAAGCCGCCGCGCGGGCGGCAGGAGCGTGAGATGTCGCAGCACACGATCCAGGTCAACGTCAACGGCGCTCTCCAGAAAGCGGAAGTCCCCTCGCGGCTGCTGCTCGTGCACTTCCTTCGCGAGAACCTGCGGCTGACCGGAACCCACATCGGCTGCGACACGACGCACTGCGGCGCGTGCACAGTGCTGCTCGACGGCGTGCCGGTGAAGTCCTGCACGGTGCTGGCGGTCCAAGCCGACGGCCGCGAAGTCATGACGGTCGAGGGGCTCGAGCGGGACGGGAAGCTCCACCCGATCCAGGAGGGCTTCTGGCAGGAGCACGGCCTGCAGTGCGGCTACTGCACGCCGGGGATGATGATGACGGGCTACGCGCTGCTCCAGTCCAACGCGAGCCCGAGCGAGGAAGACATCCGGAGGGCGATTTCCGGAAACCTCTGCCGCTGCACCGGGTACGTCAACATCGTCAAGTCCGTGCAGCACGCCGCCTCTGCGGCGCGGGCGCGTTAGGAGGAACCATGGCGCCGAAGACGAGCCCCGAAGTCGGAGGAATGGGCCACTCCATCAAGCGCAAGGAAGACCCGCGCTTCATCCGCGGCAAGGGCAACTACGTCGACGACGTGCAGCTTCCGGGCATGCTCCACATGGACATCGTGCGCAGCCCCTACGCTCACGCCAAGATCAAGAAGATCTCGACCGAGAAGGCGCTCAAGATCCCGGGCGTGCTGGCCGTGATCACGGGCGAGACCCTCGCCCAGTACAAGCTGCACTGGATGCCGACGCTGATGTCGGACACCCAGATGGTCCTGCCAACGGACCGGGTCATGTATCAGGCCCAGGAAGTCGCCGCGGTCATCGCGACCGACCGGTACACGGCCGCCGACGGGGTCGAGGCCGTCGAGGTCGAATACGAGCCGCTTCCCGTGGTCGTGGATCCCTTCAAGGCGCTGGAGCCGGGAGCGCCCGTCCTGCGCACCGACAAGCCGGGAAAGACCGACAACCGCATCTTCCACTGGGAGGTTGGGGACCGGAAGGCCACGGAGAAGGCGGCCGCGGAGGCCGACGTCGTCGTCAAGCAGCAGATCTACATCCCGCGCATCCACGTCGCCTCGATCGAGACATGCGGCTGCGTGGCGGATTTCAACCGGGTCAGCGGCAAGCTGACGGTCTACATGACGACCCAGGCGCCGCACGCGATCCGCACGGTGTTCGCGCTGGTGGCCGGGCACGTAGGCCTCTCGGAGGAGAAGATCCGCATCATCTCGCCGGACATCGGCGGCGGCTTCGGCGGAAAGGTCCCGGTCTATCCCGGCTACGTCATCGCGGTCGCCGCGTCGGTCGTGATCGGAAAACCCGTCAAATGGATCGAGGATCGGATGGAGAACCTTCAGGCCGACTCCTTCGCCCGCGACTACCACATCACGGCGGAGCTCGCGGCGAAGAAGGACGGGACGATGACGGCGCTGAAGATCAAGACCGTGGCCGACCATGGCTACGCCGACGCCGCGGCGAACCCGTCGAAGTTCCCGGCGGGCCTCTTCTCGATCTGCACCGGCTCCTACGACCTGAAGAACGCCTTCGCCGAGGTCGACGGCGTCTACACGAACAAGCCGCCTGGCGGGATCGCATACCGCTGCTCCTTCCGGGTGACCGAGGCCGTGCACGCCATCGAGCGGATGACCGACATCCTGGCGCAGGAGCTCAAGATGGATCCGGCGGAGCTCCGGATGAAGAACTTCATCCCCAAGGAGAAGTTCCCGTACCACTCGGCGCTGGGCTGGGAGTACGACAGCGGCGACTATCCGGCCGCTCTCAGGAAGGCCATGGACCTCATCGGCTACGCGGACCTGCGCAAGGAGCAGGCCGAGAAGCGGAAGAAGGGCGAGTTCATGGGCATCGGCATCGCGAGCTTCACCGAGATCGTGGGCGCCGGCCCGTCCAAGCACTTCGACATCCTGGGCATCAAGATGTTCGACTCCTGCGAGCTGCGGGTGCACCCGACCGGCAAGGCGACGGCCCGCTTCGGGACGAAGTCGCAGGGCCAGGGGCATGAGACCACGTACGCGCAGATCATCGCCGAGGAGCTCGGAATCCCCGCCGCCCACATCGAAGTCGAGGAGGGCGACACCGACACGGCGCCCTACGGCCTGGGGACCTACGCGAGCCGCTCCACGCCCACGGCCGGCGCCGCCGGCGCCATCGCCGCGCGCAAGGTTCGCGACAAGGCGAAGAAGATCGCCGCCTACCTGCTCGAGGTCGGCGAGGACGACCTGGTCTGGGAGCCCGGAAAGTTCTCCGTCAAGGGCGCGCCCCAGAAGGCGAAGACGATCCAGGAGATCGCTCTGGCCGCGTACACCAACCACCCGCAGGGGATGGAGGCCGGCTTGGAGGCCGTCAACTACTACGACCCGCCGAATCTGACGTTCCCGTTCGGCAGCTACATTTGCGTCGTGGACATCGATCGGGGCACCGGCGAGGTCAAGGTCCGGCGCTTCGTGGCCGTGGACGACTGCGGCAACATCATCAACCCCATGATCGTGGACGGGCAGATTCACGGCGGCTTGACGATGGGCTTGGCGCCGGCTCTCTTCGAAGAGATCAGCTACGACGAGCAGGGCAACATCCAGGGCGGCAGCTTCATGGACTACCTGGTGCCCACCGCGATGGAGACGCCCCGCTGGGAGACGGACAAGACCGTGACGCCGTCGCCGCACCACCCGTTCGGAGCCAAGGGCGTGGGGGAGTCGGCGACAGTCGGCGCGCCTCCTGCCATCGCCAACGCCGTCGTGGATGCGCTGGCGCACCTGGGCGTGCGGCACATCGACATCCCGATCACTCCGGAGAAGGTCTGGACGATCCTGAAGGAAAAGGGCGCGGCCGCCTAGCGCCGGGGCGCCGGAGCGGGAGCATGACCCTGCGGGGGCATGTCGCGAGGATCGCCGGTGCGCTGGCGCTCCCGCTCGTCCCGAAGTGTCCCCTGTGCCTGCTGCCGCTGGCCGCGGCGGCGGGCATCGCGCTGCCGCCGAGGCTCATGCTCGATCTGGGAGTCGGACTGGCGGCGTCGGCCTGGGCCGCCGTGGTGATCGCCTCGCGCCGGTCTCCGGCCGTCAAGCTCGGAGCCGTGGCTGCGGCGCTCCTGCTCGTCGCGGGGCGCGCCGCCGGTTTGGAGTGGGCCGTCTGGAGCGGAGCGACCGGGATGCTGCGTCCGCCCTGACGCGCAGCGCCGAGTGCGGGCGACCTCAGTCGCCCGCTTCGTCGTTCTCCCGGTCCCTGGCCCGCGCGATCTGGAGGGCCTTGCGGTAGCGCGGATCGCCCCTCAGATTGTCGAGGTCCTCGTCGCTGCGAACGAGCGAGGGCGAGTCGAAGCCGGCGTCGAGGGCCTTGAAGAGCCAGTCGAACGCCGGGTCCTTCTGGTCCAAACGCGCGTAGGTGCAGGCCAGGTTGTACATCGTCGTGGGCTTGCGGTAGCCGAGCTCGAGGGCCTTCTGGAAAGCCTCGATGGCGGCTTCGGGCCGGTCGCCGGCGAGCGACGCAAAGCCGAGGTTGTACCAGGCGCGGCCCTTGCTCGGGTTCTTGTGCGCGTAGTCCTCGAAGCGCACGGCGGCGTCGCGCCACTTGGCGCGCTCGGCGCGGCTGCGGCCATGGCGATTCCACCAGCCGTTGTTGTACGGCGGCAGCGAAAGATCCCTGGCCTCCCTCTGGAGCTCCTTGAAGCGGGGCTCGCCCCGGACGTTGTCGAGGTCGTCGTCGGTGCGGAAGATGTCCGGCTGGTCGAAGCCCGCGTCCAGGGACTGGGCCAGCATGTCGAGGGCGCCGCGCTTGTCGCCGGCGAGCGAGAGGGCGCAGGCGCGGTTGTAGAGCGCCGTGCCCGTGCGGTAACCGCGCTCGATCGCGGCCTGGTACGCCTTCGCGGCGAGGTCGTAGCGCTCGGCGTTGAGCAGCTCCTTGCCGATGTCGAAGAACGCCTCGCCGCTCTTGGGGTTCTTCGCCGCGATCCGGTCGTAGCGGTTGGCGACGGCCCGAGCCTCGCGCTCGCGCTGCGCCGACTTGCCGCTGCGCGCGATTTTCTTCAGCTCCGCCCAGCGCGGATCGGAGTGCAGAGAATCCAGGTCGTCGTCGCGGAGCATGTAGTCGCCGACGTCGAAGCCGACCGCGACGGCTTTGTTCAGCCAGGCGAAGGCCTGATCCGCGTCGCCCTTCAACGCATAGCCGCACGCGATGTTGTAGGTCGCCGCCTCCTCGCGTTCGCCGGCGTCGATCGCCTTCTTGAAGGCTTCGATCGCCTTGTCGTACTCCTCCCCGTGGTGGTACTCCATTCCCTGCGAGTACCAGTCCTGGCCGCCCTTGCGCCTGCCGTTGGACGCCTTCTGGAAGCCCGTCTGCTCGGACTTGGACTCCTTGAACTCGAACTTGAAGATCGCCGGGACGGTCGTGGGCGCCTGCTCGGCAGGCGCGGCCTCCTCGCTCAACGTGGGCACGGCGGTTTCGGGACCGGCCGTGACCTCCGGCGCCTCGACTGCCTCGGGCGGCGCCACGGCCGGGACGAAAGCCGCCGGCGCCTCGACGGGAGCGGCCTCGGATGCGGGAGCGGGAGCGGGCCTGGCGAGCTTGCACTGCTTCGGTGCCGCGGCGACGGCCGAAGTCT
>JBASRI010000681.1:0-3394 GCA_049273755.1 Thermoanaerobaculia bacterium | reverse complement strand
CGCGATCCGCGCGGCGCCGGAGATCCGCGCGATCTCGGCGCACATCGCGCCGATCGGCCCGTAGCCCAGGACGGCGACGGACTTGCCTGAGAGATCCGCGACCTGCGTGGCGTGCACGGCGTTGCCGAGGGCGTCCAGGAACGCGCCGACCTTGGGCGGGATCACGGTGCGCTGGAGCGGGACGACGTTGAAGGCGGGCACGACGACGTACTGCGCGAAACAGCCGTCCCCGTGAACGCCCAGGATCCGAGTGTTCTCGCAGATGTGGCGGCGGCCCGTGAGGCAGGGGCGGCACGCGCCGCAGGTCACGTGCATTTCGGCCGAGACGTACTGGCCGATCTCCAGGTGCCGACGCTTGCCGCCCGGCCCGAACGCGACGATCTCGCCGCAGAACTCGTGGCCATAGATGCGCGGCGTCTTGACCATGCTCGCCATCGAGGCGTCCCACTGGTAGATGTGCTTGTCGGAGCCGCAGACCGCGGTGGCGAGGACCTTGATGAGGACTTCGGCCTGGCCCGGCACGGGCACGGGGACCTGCCGAACCTCCGTGGCCGAAGGGCCGGGCGCCGGCTTCGTCTTGACGACCGCGGTCATGGAAGACGGGAGGCGGGAAGCGGGAGGCAGGAGGCGGGTTCTCGGGGCGGGGGCTCCGGCCTGTTTCCTGCCTCCTGCCGCCTGCTTCCTGGTGTTCACCGTCCTCGTCGCCACTAATCTCCCGCCTGGTCGTCGCGCACGAAACCGCCGCGGGTGCCGGGCGCAACGGCGTTGGCCGAGGAGATGCGGACGGGCTTGACGTACTTCGCCACCATCGTCCGCGAGCCGACGACCCGGAGGTTCTTGAACAGAAACCGGAACTTCTCTTCGAGGGTGTCGCGGATCGCTTCCCGCGCCCCTTCGGGCAGGTTCCAGACCCTTTCCTTGTATGGCCCGATCGCCTTCTTGCGCGTCCGGTAGAGGAATTGGGCCTGCGTCTCGCCCTTCTTGCGCTCTTCGGCGGCGTTCTCGTCGAGCCATCGCTCGATCTCGCGCTTCAGGGGATACGGGAACGCGGGGTGTTCGTAGACCGTGTTCATGAAGTCGGTGGCAAGGTGGATCTCCGCGCAGTCGTGATCGGGGAAGTGCCCGAAATACTCGGGCGGCAAGGTCGAGGCGCCGTGCTGCACGGCGCCGGCCATGCCGTACTCCTCGCGCGCCACTTTCGAGATCGACTTGAGGACGTTGAAGTCGATCGCTACGCGCTCGACCGAGCCGTCGGGCGCGACCACGCCGCCGTGCGAGGAGCCGGTCTGCACCGAGACCTTGGAGATGCCCTCGACGCCCGACCCCAGCGCCCGCTGGTAGACCTTCATGTAGGCGCGAAACTCCTCCGGGGTCGAGTTCTCCTTGCCGACCTCGCCGATCTCGCCTCCCACGGAGATGGGCATCTCCCCGGGCTCGCGCTCGCGGATGAACTTCGTGAAGCGAACGCACAGCGTGGCGTTGACCTCCTGCTGCTCTTCGAGCGTCGGCTTCGAGAGGTCCACCAGCGTCGACGTGTCGATGTCGATCTGGAAGAACCCCGCGGGGATGGACTCCTCGATCAGCGCCTCGATCGCGCGGATCTCGGCGTCCGGATCTTGCTTCATCTTCTTCGGGTTGGTCTGGAAGTGGTCGCCCTGGAGGAAGAAGGGCCCTCGCCAGTCCTCGCGGATCGCCGCGGCCAGCATGACCGCGGAGTACTCGGCCGGCCGCTGGTCGGTGTAGCCCATCTCGCTGCGCGCGATCTCGAAGATCACGGCGCCGACGTCGAGCTCGCGGGCGGCCGTGAGGGCGGCCCGCGCCGAGTCGTAGGAGAGGATGCGCATGTTGACGGCGGGAACCGTGAAACCCGAGACCTCGCCTCGCCCGCGCCCTTTGTAGAGGGGCAGGATCGAGGCCGGCAGGATTCCGAGCGACGCCGCGGCCTCGCGAATGGCGTGGCGCGCGGCCTCGCGCGCGTCGGCTGGCGCGAACACGGCGGTCCACACGAGGCTGTCGACCATCTCGTCGCGGAAGCGCGCCGGGTGCGTCACCACGACGCCCCCGTCGAACCGCACGGTGCGGGACAGAAGGAGGGCCTCCCGGAGCGCGGTCGAAGTCGAGTACAGGTTCATGGTCGCTCCATGCGTTGAGCGCCGGGGATTCTAATGCAGGCCCCTGGCATGTCATCCCGAGGGCCTCCGGCCCGAGGGGTCCCGAGCCCGGCAAGTCCGGGTGGCCTCGTCGCTGCGCTCCTCGGGATGACGTGTTCGTGCTACGTTCGGAGCGTGACGGCCGCGCGGCTCCACGAGGCGCTCTCGCGCCTGCTCCCGGCGGAAATCCTGCATGCGGACGCGGAGGCGCTCGCCGCCCACGCCCACGACGAGACGGAGGACCTCGTCGCGCGGCCCGACGTCGTCGTCCGGCCCCGCTCCGAGGAGGAGGTCCTCGCGGTCCTGTCGGCGGCACGGCAGTTGCGTACGCCGGTGACGCCGCAGGGGGCGCTGACGGGACTTTCCGGTGGTGCGCTGCCGGTCGAGGGCGGAATCGCCCTGGACCTCACGGCGATGAACCGCATCCTCGAGATCGATTGCGAGAACCTCTTCGCCGTGGTCGAGCCGGGCGTCGTGACGCAGACCCTCCAGGAACAGGCCGAGCGGGCCGGGCTCTTCTATCCGCCGGACCCCTCCTCGCGGGGCTCCTGCACGATCGGCGGCAACATCGCGGAGAATGCCGGAGGCCCGCGAGCGGCCAAGTACGGCGTGACGGGACGCTACGTCTCGGGGTTACGCGTCGCGCTGCCGGGCGGGGCGGTGCTCAACCTCGGGGGCAAGAGCCGCAAGGACGTCGCGGGGTACGACCTCGTCTCGCTTTTCGTCGGAAGCGAAGGCACGCTCGGCGTCGTCACGCAGGCGACGCTGCGCCTTCTGCCGCTGCCGTCCCACAGGCGGCTGCTCTGGGCGTCGTTTGCCGACGAGGCGAGGGCCCTCGCGGCCGTGACCCGCCTCTACGCCGGCGGTCATGAGCCCTCGGCCTGCGAGTTCATGGAACGGCGCGCGGCCGAGGTGTCTTCGGATCAGCTCGGGCTGACCCTTCCCGCCGACGCCGACGCGCACCTCTTCGTCGAGGCCGACGGATTCGAAGAGGAGGCCGTCGCGCGGGACGCCGAGGGCTTCGGCGAAGTCCTGACATCCTGCGGCGCCCTGGACGTCCGGGTCGCGATCTCCCCGCGGGAACAGGCCGATTTCTGGAGGCTGCGCCGCGCCGTGGGCGAGGCCGTCAAAAGGCTCGGACCTTACGCCGAGGAAGACTGCACCATGCCGCGCTCGCGGCTGCCCGAGCTGCTCGCGGCGGTGCGGGCGACGGCGGCGCGGCACGGGCTGACGGCGGTCTGCTA
>JBASRI010000652.1:0-3112 GCA_049273755.1 Thermoanaerobaculia bacterium | reverse complement strand
TCTTTTCTACTTGAGGCGACTTTTCGGGTGTTCTCATAACCCAAAGGTCGCAGGTTCAAATCCTGCCCCCGCAACCAATCAGATCAGGGGGTTAGGTCGAGAAGCCTGACCCCTTTTCCCTTCAGGTGGAGCGATTCAGATAAGGCTGCGTCACTCCCCAGAGGTGAGTCCTGAAGGCGAGGGACGGAAGTGTCAGCGGACACCGTCCGAGCAGCAATGGGACATCGGCTCCGGGTCTGTGCGCCGGTGTGCGCGTCGATCGATCTCGTAGAATCCGCGCAGCGATGACCGGATGACACTTTCCGACGGTACCCGTCTGGGCCCCTACGAGATCCTGTCGCCAGTCGGCGCGGGCGGGATGGGCGAGGTGTACCGGGCCAAAGACCCGCGTCTCGGCAGAGACGTCGCCATCAAGGTGCTGCCCGCCTCCGTTTCGAACGACCCGGACCGCCTGAAGCGCTTCGAGCAGGAAGCCCGCGCGGCCGGAGTTCTCAATCACCCGAACGTCACGATCGTCTACGACATCGGGCAGCATGACGGCGCTCCCTACGTCGTCCAGGAGCTTCTCGAAGGCGAAACGCTTCGGTCGGAGCTCGCTGGCGGACGATTCTCTACGCGAAAAGCAATCGACTACGCCATCCAGATTGCCCAGGGACTCTCCGCCGCGCACGAGAAGGGCATCGTCCATCGGGACTTGAAACCCGAGAACCTCTTCGTGACCCGAGAGGGCCGCGTCAAGATCCTGGACTTTGGCTTGGCGAAGCTGGTGCAGGTCGAGGCCGGGAGCGCTTCCAAACTCCCGACGGCAACCGAGCCGGGCGTCGTCATGGGAACGCTCGGCTACATGTCGCCGGAGCAGATCAAGGGAGAGCCCGCGGACGGGAGGAGCGACATTTTCGCGTTCGGCGCGGTCCTCTACGAGATGCTCTCGGGCCGGCGGGCGTTCGAGGGCGGATCGACCGGCGAGGCGATGGCCGCGATCCTCAAAGAGGACCCGCCGGATCTCTCGGCGACCAGCCGCAACGTCAGCCCCGGACTCGAGCGTCTCGTTCGCCACTGCCTCGAGAAGAGTCCGGAACGGCGGTTCCAGTCGGCGCGCGATCTCGCCTACGACCTGGAGACGTTGACGACCGTCTCCGGAGCCGCCGCGTCGACGACGGCACTCGGCGCGCCTTCACAGCGATGGCGCAAGCCGCTCCTGGCGGCCGCGCTCCTGGCCGTGGGCGTTCTGGCGGTGTGGAGCGTCACCAGGATCCGAACGGAGAAACCGGTTTCCTACAGGCGGATCACCTTCCGGCGCGGTACGGTCTACAGCGCACGATTTGCTCCCGACGGGCAGACGGTCGTCTACTCGGCCGCCTGGGAAGGCCAGCCGACCCGGATCTTCGCGACGCGCGTCGGAAGCCTCGAGTCGCGACAGCTGCCGGTGCCGGATGGGAGGGTCCTGGCTGTCTCGCCCACGGGGGAGCTCGCGATCCAGATCGGGCACGATTCCATTTGGGAAAGCACCGGCACTTTGGCGCGCGTGGCGCTCGAAGGGGGAGCGCCGCGCGAGCTGCTCGAGAACGTTTCTCGGGCAGACTGGTCGCCCAACGGACGCGAGCTCGCCGTCGTGCATCGGGTTGCCGGCAAATACCGCGTCGAGTTTCCCATCGGAAAAGTTCTCTATGAGGCGACGGACTATATCGAGTCCATCCGCTTTTCTCCCCGCGGAGACCGGATTGCGGTCGGCCCGTTTGTTGGAGACGTGGTGTGCCTCGATCTGGCCGGCAAGGCAACGACCCTGACCAAGGGATGGAGCGGCGTCGCGGACGTGGCGTGGCGTCCCGACGGAGGCGAGATCTGGTTCGTCGGCGAAAGGCCGAAGGGGAAACTCGCCCTGTACGGCGTCACCCTTTCGGGGCGTGAACGGACCGTCCGCTTGGAAGCCGCGGGTCTCTACCTCTTCGACATCTCGCGAGACGGCCGCGCGCTGCTCAATGACTACCTCTGGGATTCGAACCTCGCCGCGGTTGCCTCCGGCGAGACCAGCGAGCACGAGCTTTCGTGGATGGACCGCTCCTACGTTACCGCCGTCTCAAAAGAGGGACGATTCGTCGTGTTCAACGAATGGGGCGAGGGCGGAGGCGACAACGGGGCGATCTACCTTCGTCCTCTCGACGGGTCCGCGGCCGTCCGTCTCGGCGAGGGCTGGGGGCTCGCGCTTTCTCCCGACAACCTCTGGGTTCTGTCTCGTCCTTCCGACCCGTCCGACCCTTACGTGCTGCTCCCGACGGGGCCCGGCGAGCCGCGGCGGCTCGAACACCGGGGCCTCACGACCGTCGATACGGGGCAATTTCTCCCGGACGGAATGAGCATCCTGTTTCTCGGCCGGACCGGAAACGGCCCGCTCAAGGCCTACATAGAGAGCCTCGAAGGCGGCGAGCCGCGAGCGCTTTCTCCCGATGGGCTCTCGGCGGGATCCGTGGCGGTGTCTCCCGAGGGGCGTCTCTTTGCCGCACAGGGACCGGACTCCAAGATCGCGATCTATGCGATGGATGGCGGTCCCCCGAAGCCGGTCCTCGGCGCCGGAGCCGGCGAGATCCCGATCCTGTGGAGCGCCGACGGCCGCTCGATCTACGCTGTCAAAACGAGAGAAGCGCCGGCGCTCGTCTTCAAGATAAACGTCGCCACCGGGGCGCGCGAGCTCTGGAAGACGGTGGCGCCCGCGGATCGCTCGGGGCTCGTCGCGATCGACGGCATCGTGATGACACCCGATGCCCGAAGCTACGCCTACTGTTACGAGCGCATCCTCACGAGCCTGCAAGTCGTGGAAGGGCTGCGGTGAGCCTTTCTGCCGGCTGGCTCAAGATCGACCCCAACTTCGACCCGCTGCGCAAGACCCCGAGGTTCCAGAAGCTCGTCGCGGGCGGAAGTAGTCCATCTGTCGACCCAAAGGTGGGGCGAAAGTGGAGCGATCTGGCGGCTACAGGAGGCGAAACCTGACGACTCGAACGCCTGATCGAGTCGCGTTTTGCCGCTTCTTTTCTACCTGAGGCGACTCTTGGGGTGTTCTCATAACCCAAAGGTCGAGGGTTCAAATCCCTCCCCCGCAACCAAGATTCTTCATCGC
>JBASRI010000645.1:0-6156 GCA_049273755.1 Thermoanaerobaculia bacterium | reverse complement strand
GGAGACCAGCGAGATCAGGACGCCGCGGCGGTTGTCCTCGGCCGCGAGGAACTGAGCGCGCGCGGCCTCGTTGAGCCGCCGGATCCGGCCCCACAGGTCGATCTCCCACGAGGCATTGACGTTGACGGCATGGAAGTTGACGGGGCCGACTCCTTTCGAGCCGAGCACGAACGGGCGCTCGCGCTCGAACTGCGCTTGGTAGCCGATCTGTGGGAAGAACTCGGAGCGCGCGATGCCGGCCTGCGCCCGGGCCTCTTCGACGCGCCACGCGGCGATCTGGGGGTCGTAGCCTTTGGCCAGCGCTTCGGTGATCAGGGCCAGCATCGTCGGATCGTGGAAGACCGCCCACCACGGCGCGTCGGCCCACGAGGCGGCCTCGGCGGCCGCCGCCTCTTCGTAGAAGACGTCCGGGGCCGCGATCGGCGGTCGCTTGTAGTTGGGGCCTACGGCGCAGCCGGCAGCCACGGTCAGGGCGAGGATGGAAGCGGCGATTCGCCGCACGTCAGTGCCCCCCGGGCGTCGGAGCTGCGGGCTCCGCGACCGGCACCGGCGCCTGCGCCTTGCCTCGGCTGGCGATGCGCTCGACGAGGACGTAGAGGACCGGAATCAGGAAGATCGCGATCGCCGAGGCGGCGAGCATGCCGACGATGACGACCGTTCCCAGAATGCGCCGCGAGGCGGAGCCGGCTCCGGTCGCGATCCAGAGAGGAACGCAGCCGAGGATGAACGCGAAGGACGTCATCAGGATCGGGCGTAAGCGCAGCTGTGCGCCGTCGAGGGCGGCCTGGACGATCTCTTCGCCCTGCTCGCGCTTCGACTTCGCGAACTCGACGATCAGAATCGCGTTCTTGGCGGAGAGGCCGATCAGCATGATCAGGCCGATCTGGGCGTAGACGTCCAGGTCCAGGCGGCGGATCAGGAGGCCCAGGAACGCGCCGAAGACCGCGACCGGGATGGAGAGAAGCACGGAAAAGGGCAGGGACCAGCTCTCGTAGAGGGCGGCGAGGATCAGGAAGACCAGCACGAACGAGAGCGCGAACTGCGTGCCGCCGGTGCCCGCGGCTTTGCGCTCCTGGTAGGACAGGTCCGACCAGTCGTAGCCCATCTCGCGGGGCAGGACCTCCCGGGCGACCGCCTCGAGCGCAGCCAGGGCCTGGCCGGAGCTGTAGCCCGGGGCTGCCTGGCCGATGACCTGCGCGGCGCGGAAGAGATTGAAGCGGTTGGTGTAGGCCGGGCCGACGATGTTCCTCGCGGTGACCACGGTCGAGAGAGGCACCATGTTGCCATCGTTGTTGCGCACGTAGAAGCCGTTCAAGGCGTCGATGCGGTTGCGCGCGTCGCCCTCCGCCTGCAGGTACACACGCCACTGCCGTCCGAAGCGGTTGAACTGGTTGACGAAGAGCCCGCCGAGAAACGCCTGGAGCGTCTGGTAGACGTCGGAAACGGGAACGCCCTGCTTGAGAACCTTGTCGCGGTTGACGTCTAAGTAGACCTGGGGCACCGAGGCGCGGAAGGTGGCGTTCAAGCCCGTCAGCTCCGGGCGTTTCCGGCAGGCTTCCAGGAAGCGCTGCAGGTTCTGATCCAGGAAGTCCACGGTTCCGCCGCTGCGATCCTGGAGCCAGATCGAGAACCCGCCGCTCGACCCCACGCCCGGGATCGCCGGCGGCCCGAACGCGAACGCGATCGCTTCGGGGACCTGCATGGCCAGCGCGCCGTTGATCCGCTGCGCGATGCCCTGGGCCGAGAGCGCTGCGCCCTTGCGCTCGCCCCACGGCTTCAAGGCCAGGAAATAGAACCCGTTGTACGGTGCGGTGGTTCCCGAAAGGATGCTGAAGCCGGCGATCGTCGTGACGTCGGAGATGCCCTCGGTCTTCTGGAGGATGGCATCGATCTTCCGGCAGACGGCGTCGGTCCTCTGAAGCGACGCCGCGTCGGGAAGCTGCACGTTCGCGAAGAGATAGCCCTGGTCTTCGTCGGGCACGAAGCTGGTCGGCAGCTTCCTGCCGACCAGGGCGTCGAGCACGGCGAAGCCCACGAGGATCAGGACCGCGATGGCGGCCTTCCGGATCAGGGCATGCGATAGGTTCACGTAGCCTTTCGTGGCCCTCCCGAACACGCGGTTGAACGCTCCGAAGAAGCGCGCCAGCCACCCGCTGGACGCCTTGCGGGGTTTGAGGATCAGGGCGGCGAGCGCGGGGGAGAGCGTGAGCGCGTTGAAGGCGGAGATGACGACGGAAACGGCGATCGTCACCGCGAACTGCTTGGAGAGCCGCCCCTGGACACCCGAGGCGAAGCCCACCGGGAGGAGCACGGCCGCGAGGATGACCGCGATGCCCACCACCGGCGCCGACACCTCCTGCATCGCCTTCAGCGTCGCGTCCCTGGGGGCCATGCCCTCTTCGATGTGGTGCTCGACGGCCTCCACGACGACGATGGCGTCGTCGACGACCAGGCCGATGGCCAGGATCAATCCGAAGAGAGAGAGTGTGTTGACCGAGAACCCGAGCAGGGGGAACACGCTGAACGTGCCGATCAGCGACACCGGGACGGCGATCATCGGGATCAGCGTGGCCCGCCAGTTCTGAAGGAAGAGGAACACCACGAGGAGAACCAGCGCCAGCGCCTCGACCAGCGTTTGTTCGATCTCCTTGATGCCCTCGGTGACCGGCAGCGTCGTGTCCAACGCGACCTTGTACTCGAGGTCCGCCGGGAATCGGCCGCGGAGCTCGGCCAGCGTCTTCTTGATTCCCTGGACCACGGCCAGGGCGTTGGAGCCGGGCGTCTGGTAGATCGCGATGATGCTCGATGCCTGGCCGTTGAAACGGGTTTTCGAGTTGTAGGTGAGCGCGCCGAGGTCGATGCGTCCGATCTCGCGCAGGCGCACCACCGAGCCGTCGGGGTTCGAGCGCACGATCACCTCGCCGAACTCTTCGGCGGTCCTCAGCCGCCCGCGCGCGAGCACCGTGTACGTCATCTGCTGGCCGGGCGGCACGGGCTCGGCGCCGATCTGGCCCGCGGGATTGACGGTGCTCTGCTGCTGAACCGCTCCGGCCACGTCGGAGACGGTCAGGCCGAGCTTGGCCAGCAGATCCGGCCGAAGCCAGATCCGCATCGCGTAGTCGCCGGCGCCGAAGACCCGTACCTGTCCCACGCCGGGGACCCGGTAAAGCGCGTCGTTGATGTTGATCGTGGCGTAGTTGGCCAGGAAGAGATCGTCGTAGCTGCTCTTGGGCGAGTAGAGGCCCACGACCAGGACGGGCAGCCCCGTCTGCTTTTGGATCACGAAACCGAACTGGTTGACCTCGGGCGGCAGAAACGGCTGCGCCTGGGCGACGCGGTTCTGGGTGTTGACCTGATCGATGTCCACGTTCGAATCGATGTCGAAAGTGACGGCGAGCGTCATCGTGCCGTCGCTGGCGTTGGTGGACTTCATGTAGATCATGTGCTCCACGCCGTTCATCTGCTGCTCGATGGGCGTGGCCACGGATTGCTCGATCGTGATGGCGTCCGCGCCCGTGTACACGGCGGAGGCCGTGATCTGCGGAGGCACGATGTCGGGGAACTGCGCCACCGGCAAACCGGAGAGAGCGACCAGACCGACGATGACCGTGATGATCGCGATGACCATGGCCACGATCGGGCGGCGGATGAAAAACTCGGCCAAGGTTCAGGCTCCGGCCGCCGGCGCCGAGGGCGTCGCGGATGGTCCGCCCGCCGAGGCAGGCTTGGGATCCACGGTCTGGCCCGGTCGAACTTTCTGTACCCCTTCCACGACGACCCGTTCGCCAGGCTTCAAGCCCTTCTCGACCACGAACGATTCTTCGATGGGTTGCCCCCGCTGGATCGGGCGCATCTCGACCTTGTTGTCAAGTCCCACGACCGCCACCATGTAGTTTCCCTGCAGCTCGACCACGGCCCGCTGCGGGACGAGGACCGCGCCCTTGAGCAAGTCCGCCGCTCCCCGCGCTTTGCCGTACTGGCCGGGGCGCAGCAGGTTGCCGGGATTCGGGAACGCGGCCTCGAGCGTGATCGTGCCGGTCTTCACGTCTACTTGGCGGTTGGCGAAGAGCAGCCTGCCTTGGTGCGGGTGCGTCGAGCCGTCCGCCAGGATGAGTTGGATCGGCGGAGCCGAGCCGCCGCTGATCATGCCGGCATAGCGCATGTATGACTGCTCGCTGATCGGAAAGATCAGCTTGATCGGGTCCACCTGCGAAACGGTCGTCAGCACCGTCTGTGGCGTGACGAGGTCGCCGAGCTGGGCGGTGGACTTGCCCGCAATGCCCTGGATCGGAGCGGTGACGTTGGTCCAGTTCAGGTTGTTGCGCGCCGTCGCCAGGGCCGCACGCGCGGACTCGACGCTCGCCTGGGCCTGGCGCTCCGTCGCGATGGCGTTGTCGAGCTCCTGCTGGCTGATCGCGTTCTCGGCGGCGAGCGGGCCGTAACGGGCGACGGTCTGCCGCGCGTTCTCGAGCGCGGCCTCGGCGCGCGCGAGCTGTCCCTTCGCCTGATCGAGGGCGGCCTGGAACTGCCGGGGCTCGATGAGGTAGAGGGGGTCTCCCGGGCGGACGAGGGAGCCCTCCTTGTAGGCTTGCTTGAGGAGGTAGCCGTCGACCTGCGGGCGGATCTGGGCGTTGACGTAGCCGTCCAGCGTCCCGATCGCCTCCCTGTAGACGGGGACGTCTCTCTGGACGACCGGCACGACCTCGACGACGGGAAGCGGCATCTGCGGGGGGGTCTTCTTGCCGCAGCCGGCGGGGACGAGGCAGACTGCGAACGCCGCCGCCGCCAAAGCGAGATTCCGGGCCCTCGGCATGATGACCTCCGGATGGGGGGGAAACCGCGGGCGAATATACCGCAGGCCCGTGCAACCCTGATGCGCCTCCGGCGCACTCATGGCGAGGAGGAACACCATGCGAGCCTCGACGATCGTCCCCGCATCGATCCTGATCCTGATGCCCGCGGTTTCTCCGGGCGCGGAGCCGGCCACCATCGGCGGACCCCCGGCCGGAGGCAACGCCGCGCGAAACGCAGCGGTCAGCGAGACGTTCGCGGCCCTCGCGCCCTCCTCGCCCGAGACCGCGCGCGCCGCGTTCGAGCGCTTCAAGGCTCTGGCCGGAACATGGGACGGCCGGAGCACCAAGGGCTGGGAGGAGACGCTCCGTTACCAGGTGATCGCGGGGGGCTCCGTCGTGTTCGAGACTTCCTTCGAGGCGCACCCGGGTGAGGAAATGGCGACGGCGTTTCACATGGACGGGGACCGCTTGATGCTGACGCACTACTGCATGGCGAAGAACCAGCCGCGCCTGGAAGCGACCGGGTTCGAAGACGGCGGGCGCACGGTCGTGTTCACGTTCAAGGACGGCACGAACATCCCGACCCGCGACCGCGGTCACATGGACAAGGCGGTGTTCCGATTCGAAGCGCCGGACCGGGTCACCTCGCGCTGGACGTGGTATCAGGACGGAAAAGAGACGTGGTTCGAGGAGATCGTTCAGATACGGCGGCTCGCGGCGCCGGCTCCTTGAGCGACGTCGAGGACCGGGCGCTGGTGGTCCGCTTTCTGGCGCGGCGCGACGAGGCGGCGTTCCGCGCGCTCTACGGGAGGCATACCCCGTTTCTCTACCGCTTCCTGCTCTCCCTGGCGAGTGGGCGGACGGCCGATGCCGAAGAGCTCGCGCAGGAGACCTGGGTGCGCGCCGCGGAGCGGCTCGAGGGGTTCGCATGGCGGTCGTCGCTGAAGACCTGGCTCGCGGGCATCGCGTTGAACGCGTGGCGCGAGCAATGCCGGGGTCTCCGGGACGCGCCGCTCGAGGAGGAGCGGCTGCCGATCGCGCCGCCGGTCCGGCACGAGATCGCTTCGATCGACCTGGCGCGGGCGCTCTCGCAGCTGGCTCCCGGCTACCGCGAGGCGATCCTGCTGCACGACGTCGAGGGATACACGCACGAGGAGGTGGCGGCGCTGACCGGTGTCGATGCCGGAACCTCCAAAAGCCAACTGTCGCGCGCGCGACGGGCGCTGCGGGCGCGGCTATCGGGGAGGAGCTCATGAACGAGAACGACGAGGGTCTGACGCCGGAGGAGGCGAAGGCGTTGCACGGCCTGGCGCAGGGCGGCGCGCCGCCTGACGCGCTCGAGCGGGCGACCCTCGCGCGACTG
>JBASRI010000638.1:0-5351 GCA_049273755.1 Thermoanaerobaculia bacterium | reverse complement strand
GGAGACGCGCGTTGCCGAGGTCCGTCAAAGCCGGATCGTAGCCGCTGGCCGGCGCGTAGAGAAAGTCTCCCTCGACCGCCACCTTGAGCCATCGTTCGGCCAGGGCCGCGGCCCGCCTCTCCCGCGCGATCGACACGTCGAAAGCCGGCAGCGGCAAGCGAGCGTTGGCAGAACGGGCCTCGCGGAGGGCGTCGTCGAGAGACAGGGGAGCCGAAACTGGCTGCGCCGCCAACGCCTCCGAGAGCGCCACCAGCGTCGCGGCGGCGAGAAGAAAGGGGTGCGTGCGGGCGGCGTGTGCGACGGCGGCAGGCATCGTCGAGCGTGAAGTTATCACCGCGGTTCTGGTGCTCGCATCCGTCGACCCGAGCCGCCAGGGCGGGTCCTCGGGCGGGCGGGGGGTCAATACTGGATCCGGAGGCCGGCGCCGTGCTCGTGCGGCCCGACGATCGGACTGAACGCGACCCGGACGGTCGTTCCGCTGGCGCGGAGGTTCCGGTTGAACGCCACGATTCCCCGGCCCACCGCGGTGCCGATGAGCGCACCGGCCGCGACGTCCGAGCTCCAGTGCCCGTCGTGGTAGATGCGGGAAAATCCAACGAGTCCCGCCAGGGTGTAGGCGGTGACGCTCACCCAGACCTGGTCCGAGTGCGCGCTGATGACGGACGCGACGGCGAAAGCCTGGGTGGCATGGCCGGACGGGAACGCGGTGTTGCCGCTGAAGGGGGCGAAGGATGCGCTCCCCTCGTTCTGGCGGGGGCGCGCCCGGCCGATCACCTCCTTCAGGATCGGCGTGATGAAGCCCGACGCGAGGATGCTCGCCAGCGCGCCGTCGATCGCGATGTCGCGCGCCTCGGCATCCCGGAACACGAAGCCGGCGATACCGTAGGCGCCGAGAACGGCCAACGAGTACTCCTGGCCGAACGGCTCGACGATCTTCGTCAGCTCGTCGAGCGCGGAGGTGTGGTGGCCTTGCGTCTTGTTGCGCGCCGGGATGTCGAAGGCGAACCCCAGGGCCACGACGCCCGCGGCCGCGCCCGTGAAGGCAAGCCAGCTCTTCCCGCTCCAACGGATGGGCGAGCCCAGGATGTAGACGGCGTCCTTGAGGGCGATCGTCCCGATGCCGGGAGGGGAAGCGGGGGGCTCCGCCTCGGGCTCGGCCTTCGCAGCCTCCGCGCTCTCCTCGGAGCAAGGCTCGGAGGCGACGGGCGCATCCGACGGCTCCAGGACGGCGGAGCCCGTGTCGTCGGCGCAGGCGGGTCGGACCAAAAGGCAAGCGAAGAGAACCGCGAGAGGGATCCGCCCGAAGCGCCCGGGGGACGACGTCACGCCTGCGTCAACCGTTCCGGAACCTCACGGATTCCCCGTCCCGTGGCACAAATGCTGCACTTTGCGGGCCTGCACGGTCATGCTCGACAGCCTCCTCCAGATCCTGCGTTCGGTCCCTCCCTGGGCCATCGTCGTCGCCGCGTTCCTGATTCCGGCGGCCGAGACCGCCCTCGTTCTGGGCCTGTTTCTTCCGGGCGAGGTCGCGGTGGTGGCCGCGGGCATCCTTGCCGCGCGCGCCGACGTCCCGCTCCTGCCGCTGGTCGCCGCGGCCGTCGCCGGCTCGATCCTGGGGGACTCGATCGGGTACTTCGTCGGCACGCGCGCCCAGACGGCGATCTCGCGGCGTCTCTCGACGGCGCGGTGGAAGCGAGCGAAAGCCTGGTTGAAACGCCGGGGCGGTCCGGCGATCCTGATGGCGCGCTTCACGGCCTTCGTGCGCAGCATCATGCCGGCGGTGGCCGGAGCCGCGCGGTTCTCCTACCGGCGGTTCTTGCTCTGGAGCTCGGCCGCCGGGGTAGCGTGGGGCACGGGCTCGGTGCTCCTCGGCTACTTCGCCGCGCGCAACGCGGAACGCATCCTGCACTGGATGGGCGCCTTCGGCGTCGCCGTCCTTCTCGCGGTGATCGGCGCCGGCATTTTTCTCGCCCGCGGAAGGCGGCGCCGGCGCCGCGCGGCGAGGCGGTCGATGCGTCGGGCTACCGCGCCATCTTCTGCGCGGCCCTGATCGCCGCGTCCACCCCGGACTCGGACCGAATGGCCTTGATCTTCGCCCGCGCGCTCTTGGAGAGGCGCCGCACGGCGGCCATGTAACGGCCCTGAGCCTGGCGCGCGATTCTCTGGGCTCGCGTCAGGCGCTGGCGCGTCTTTTTCGCGTCCTTCGAGGCCATGCGGACGAGCTTGCCGGCGTCCTCGCCGAGCGAGGCGAGCTTGTCGCGCAGGTCCCGCACCATCTTCTCGCGGCGCTTCAGGGCCGCGACGACGTCGCGCGCCGCGATCTTGCCGTCCTCGATCAGCATCTGGAGAGCGAGGGCGGCGTGATGGGAGGTGAGGTTGACGGCCTTGCGAGTCTTTCTTCTCATGGTTCTCCTAAGTCGTGGACGTTTCGGTTCCGCGGTAGTCGGTCAACAGCCAGATCACGAAGATCACGGCCGCCATCGTCACGAAGAAGCGTTTGGCCGGCGAGCCGGGCCCGAATCCGGCGATGTACGGCAGCGCGACCAGGAGGATCGCGACGGCAAGCTCGACCATCCCGTGGAGGACGAGGGAAATCGGCTTCGAGGCGCTTCCCGGGAAGCGTGTCGCGAGCGTCATCAAAAGGTGAATGATCGCGAGCAAGTAGCAGATTGCGGCGGGCAGCCCGCCCAGACCGACGGCCAGCGGCGCCAGAAGAAACACGACGACCGTCGCAAAGTCGAGAAGCATGTGGATCTTGGGGCTCAGAACTCTCACGTGCTCCGTCCTCCGCGCGCCATCGTATAACCAGGCCTCGCGGTCCGGCTGCGAAACCTGAACCCGGGGCCACTGTCTCTGATCCCGGGAGCAAGCTGTCCCGGTACGCCGCGGCCTGACCCTTCTTTGAACCCACGGCCAATTGTGGGCGCCGTTGCCCGCACCTAGAGTGGCTGCAGACTCCCGAATCCCGGACTGGAGCTCAGCCCGCCGCATCTCGAGAGCCGAACGAAAGGAGGGCCCCATGGGCTCGCGTGTTTCGTTTCGGACCGCCGCTGCCGTTCTCGTCGTTCTCGTCTGCGCCGCCCTGACTCCCGTTGGCAATGGAAGCGTCCCGAACTTCGGGGAACCGCTCGCGGGCCTGACGGCGGAACAGCTGCAGCGGTTCGAGGACGGCAAGGCGGACTTCGAGGAAGTGGATACCGTGCCCCAGGGGCTGGGTCCGGTGTTCAACGACGTCGCCTGCGCGAACTGTCATTCGGTGGCGGCCGTGGGCGGCGGCAGCACGATTCTCGAGACGCGCTTCGGAACCATCGGCGCCGACGGGAAGTTCGACCCGATGACCGAGTTCGGCGGATCCCTCATCCAGAGCCAGGGCATCGGCGTCGAGGGGACGTGCGATTACCTGGCCGAGCTCGTGCCCGGAGGAGCCACGATCGTCGCGCAGCGGCGCACGACGCCACTCTTCGGACTCGGGCTGGTGGACGCCGTGCCCGACTCGACGTTTTATCTGATTGCGGCGGAGGAGGCGTATCACCCGGACGGCATCGCCGGAATCGTCAGCGTGGTCACCAACCTCTCGACCGGCCTTGACGCCGTGGGCAAGTTCGGGTGGAAGGACCAGAATCCGACGCTCTTCCAGTTCTCGGGCGACGCGTACGTCAACGAGATGGGGGTCACGAACCCTCAGTTTCCGGACGAGAACTGCCCGGGCGGCGATTGCGGCGCGCTGTCCTGCAATCCGGTCAAGGAAGTCAACGACGACGGCAGCGGAGTCACCGCATTCACGGACTTCATGACGTTTCTGGCGCCCCCGCCCCGCGGGCAGATCACCGGGCAGGCCCTGCTGGGCGAGCTCTTTTTCCGCGGCATCGGATGCGCGGGCTGCCACCGTCCGGACATGCGCACGGGCCCGAATCCCGTGGCGGCGCTGAACAAGGTGCGCTTCCACCCGTACTCGGATTTCCTGCTCCACGACATGGGCTCGCTCGGCGACGGCATCACCCAGAACGACGCCACGGGCAAGCTGATGCGGACCGCGCCGCTCTGGGGACTGCGCCGGATCACGACGTATCTCCACGACGGCCGGGCGGCGACGCTCGATGCCGCGATCCTCGCGCACGACGGACAGGCGAAGAAGGCGCGCGACCGCTTCGCGGCGCTCTCGGCCTTCAAGAAGAGCTGGGTCGTGGCCTTCCTCAACTCGTTGTAACCGCCGGGGGCGGGCGTGCCCGCCCCCCCTTCGTTTCCTGCGCCTTCCCGGAATCCCGCAGTCCCACCTTTATTCCCGAATCGAGCCGGGCGGGTCCTGCATATAGAGAGGCGAGGGGGATTTCTCCGTGTGGAGAATTGCGCCCCGAGAACGCCCTGGACTGTCTCAATCCCCGGATCTCGCGGGCGGGCGGTGCCCGATCCGCAAGAACAGAAGTGAGGTCGTGATGCGACGGATGTCCTGGATCCTCGTCTTGAGCCTTCTTGCCACACCCGGCGCTCGCGCCGCCGACGAAACGGTGCCGCCGGAGGTGGCACTCTCGCTCTCGGAGGCGACGCGCCGCGCACTCGAGCGCAACACCACGCTTGCGGTCGAGCGTGAGACCGTCTCGGAGGCCGAATCGGCAGTCACGCGCGCCCGCGGCGCCTACGACCTGCTTTGGAACGCCGACGTCGCCTACCGCGACTACCGTTTGCCGGTGAACTCGGTTTTCTCGGGCGCGCCGAACGGAGACCTCGCTCCCAAGAACGCCGGCGTCGAGGCGTCCACCTCCTTCTCGCAGCTTCTGCCCACGGGCGGCGCCGTCTCGCTCTTCACCAACTGGGGACGCGCCACGACCAACGGCGTCTTCACGATCCTCTCGCCGGCCTACTCGACCGGTGCCGGGGTCTCGGTGACGCAGCCGCTTCTGCGCAACCTCTTCATGGACCCGGCCCGCGAGGGCATCCTCGTGGCCTCCGCCGACCGCAATGCCTCGCGCGCGCGCCTGACGAGGACGATCTCCGACACCGTCACCGAGGTGGACGCCGTCTACTGGGACCTCGTCAGCGCACGCCGCGACGTGGCCTCGATCGAGAACTCCGTGACCCTGGCCGAGCAGCAGCTCTCGGAGACGAAGAGCCGCGTCGAGGCGGGCGTGCTCGGAGAGACCGACATCGCGCAGCCCACGGCGGAGCGCGAGCGGCGCAAGGGCAACCTTGCCCTCGCCCGACAGGTGGCCGCGCGGGCCGAGAACCGGTTGAAGCGCCTGATCCTCGGCGATCCGTCGGACCCCCTCTGGTCGGCCCGCATCGCGCCGACGGACGACCCGGAGATCATGGTCGAAAGCCCCCCCCTCGCGCCGGCGCTCGACGCGGCATTCGCC
>JBASRI010000636.1:0-9881 GCA_049273755.1 Thermoanaerobaculia bacterium | reverse complement strand
CCTCCCGACGGAGGCGCGCGGCGAGTCCGGGGTCCGAGAGCACCAGACGGATCGCGCGGGCCAGTTCCGCCGGCGCGCCCGGCTCGACGAGCAAGCCGCTCGTGCCGTCTTCGATGATTCCCTCGGGCCCGCCGCTCTTGGTGGCGACCACGGGCACGCCCACCGCCATGGCTTCCAGCACGGCCAGGGCGAATCCCTCGGAAAGGGACGGGTGAACGAAAACGTCGGCGTGCGCCAGCAAGGAGCGCACGTCTTGCTGGAACCCGACCAGCCGAATGTTCGACCCGAGGTCTCGCGACCGGATGAGCTCTTGGAGCTGTGCGGCGTAGGCCGAGTCCGACGCCTCTCCCGCCAGCACCACGACGAGGTTCGGGAACTCGGCGCGGAGCGCGCCGGCCGCCTCCACGAGATCCTTCTGACCCTTGCGCCGTTGGATGCCACCGAGGGCGACAACCAGCCGCGCCGAAGGCTCGAGCTCGAGACGCGCCGCCATCGACTCGCGGCTCTCGACCGCCCGCTTCAACAGCGGGCCGACGTCGAACCCATCCGGCACTACGACCCTTTCGGCGTACCGGCCGTAGAGGGACGCTTCGCGTTCCACCGCTTGCGAGACGCAGACGAGCGTGTCGGCCAGCCGATCGATGACGCCGTAGAAAAAGGGCACATCATCCAGGTACGGGGGCGGGAACCCATTCCCGAAGAGGCCCCGGCTGTGCCACACATGCGGCAATCCCGTCCGGGCGGCCACCACGGCTCCTTCGAGGCTGACCACCGTGTTGGTGTGGATGAGGTCGGGTCGCAGCGACTCGACTTCGCGGGTCAACGCATCGCAACGCTCCGGCAAGCCCTCGAGCTGATCGAGGAAGGTCTCGGCGCTCCAGTGTGTCGCCGGGATCCACCAGCGTAACGGTTGGACGCGGACCGCGACCCCCAGATCCTGCAGCTTCGCACGCAGCGGCCCCTCCTCCGGGATCAGGACGACGGGGTCGATCGCGGGGCGCTCGAGCGCCTCGATCAACCGGAGCAACGCGCGCTCTGCCCCGGACAGTCCGGCGGAATGCGAGACGTAGACGACTCGGATGGAGGTCCGGGTCGGCGGCGAATCGGAGCCCTGGCGGCTCTCCGATCGTTTCCTTTTCCAGACGCGGTGCCAAAAGCCGCTCGAGCGCACGACGGGAACACTACAGGAAGCGCCAGATCGTGCGAGCTGTTCAGCGAGAGGCCGGGGTCCTGCAGAATCGCGCGTACACGTCGTTCCCCTCGAAAACGATCTTCCCCGGCTCGAGCCCGGCCGGCGGCGCAAGCGCCGTGATCTGCGCGGTCACCTGCGTGGAATCCAGATCCGGGAGCCGTCTCTCGGGGGGCTTGTAGAGGTTCGTGTGGACGCAGAAGACGGTGAAGCAGTCCGGATCGCCGGGGCCGAGCGCGGACCTCAGAGCGGGGTAGAGCGTGGGATCGCTGAAGTCGAAATTCCAGCGGTTGCGGTGCGCGAAGAGCGTGAGTCTCTTACCGTCCTTTTCGAGCTCGTATCGCTCGATGGCCGGGTTCTCCGGGGCGCGTCCAGCGAACCGCCAGTTCCAATCGTCGTGAGCCATGAAGAAACCAATCAGATTGAGCTGGTCGACCTGGATCCTCGTGGCATCCGGAAAGCTGCGGTGAAAGATCCGAGCCTGGCTTTCGAAGTCTTTGGGAGCGGCGTTCCGGAAGTCCCGGGCGTGCCAGCCCAGGTTGGCCGCGAGAAACAGCACGACGGCGGCGATGAGCGCGGCGCGCGTCCGAGCGGAGCGAATGCGTCGCAGGACAACGTCGAACGCGACGAATCCCGAGGGAACGGCGAACAGAAACAGATGAAACTGCTGTCGCATCAAGCCGCCGAAGGGATACGGGCCCCGCAATCCCATCCCCATGCCGATCACGAGGAGGGCGATCAGAATCGCGGCGGGCATCGCGCGGTCGGCTTCGGCCGCCTCGCGGGGCCGGTCTCGAACGGCCAAGAGGAAAACGAGAACGGCGAATCCGAGAACGAGGACCGCGGCCCTTCGGGGGCTCCCCAGCGTGAAAGGCGAGAACATGTTGAACAGATTCGACAGATTGCGGGTCAGGAAATCGGCGACAGACTCTTGCCCGGGCCGGAAGTAGAACTGCGGCAGCGTGTTGAATTTCCGGACCCAGGGCTTCGCGATCAGAACGTAGATCGAAGCTCCGACGACGACGGGCGGCACGAGCGTTGCGGCGTCGGGAGCCAGACGGCGCCGGAGGGCGCGCACGAATGCCGTTCGATAGGCCGGGCGGAAGATCGCAACCAGGACCGGCGCGGCGACGCACGCCAGGAGATAGAAGGCGGTGTAGGCCTCGGTCAACACTCCCAGGCACACCAGGACTGCAAATGCCGTGCGGCTGCGCCAGCTCGTGGCGGGCTCCGGCCGAACGAGGTCGAGATACGGGAGAAAGGACCAGAAGATGAAGACCGCGGCTAGCATGTACGACTGGACGCCGCAGGAGAGAAGGACCGCAGGCTGGGCGACAGCCATCGTCAGCGCGGCGAGATCGGCAGCCGCGGCGGACGCGCGGAGCCGGAGGAGGATCGTCCGCGTCAGCGCCACGACCCCGAGCCCCGCCAGGAGTGCCACCAGCTGGTAGGCGAGCGAGGAGTGGCTGACCGCGTCGGCAGCCTTCAGCAGGAGAAGATAGAGGGGCGGATGCGCCAGGCCGGCATACTCGCGCGTCAGATTCCTCGCGATGAAGACGTGCCAGTAAGCGTTGTAGTCGACTGGGTATCTCAGCGCGATGTAGAGGCGCAGAGCGAGCGCGACAGTCAAGATGAGGAAGAGCCGTCTCTGTGACCAGCCTGGAGTTGGGACCGGCTGGCTCGAGACCGTGGCGGCGGCTCGCGTCACGCCGCGGAGAATACTCTACGGCCTGGGCCCCGCTTCCACCCCGTGGGGGGTTCGCGAAGAAGGACTGACTCGTCTGCGGACTATACTGCGCGCCCATGACGGTGGGGCTAGGTCCGGCGACCGATTCGGCGGCGTTTCGCGCACGCGGCGCCGACATCCAGATCCATTCGAGGGCGCACATCGTCTCGCCGGAGGCCCCCGCGCCCGGTGAGCCCCTCCTGCCCGAGACCTTCATCTCAAACTAGGGAGATTTCGGGTGGTCCATGTTCGAGACTACCTCGCAGATCAGACGATCCTGCGCTCCGAGCGGGCCCCCGTGCACCCCGCCGTGTCGGTGGCTCTTCCGACTTGGCGCCGTTACGCGACCGGAGCTCTGTCCCGCGCCCTCGACAGCGTCCTCGACCAGAGTTTTCGAGACCTCGAGCTGATCGTCGTCGACGACGGCTCGACGGACGGAACCTGGGACTACCTCCGCGGGCGGCAAGCCCAGGATTCGCGGCTCGTCCTGATCCGCCACGAGGGGAACTCGGGCCTGCCGGCGATCCGCGTGAACGAGGCGATCGAGCTCTCTCGCGGGGACTACCTCGCGTTCCAGTTCGATGACGACGAATGGTTGGATGGGACTCTCGAGATGCTGGTCGCCCGGGCCGAAAGCCTTTCCGCGCCGGCGGTCGTCCATGGAGAGGCTCTCCTCGTATTTCCGGACGGGCGGCAGGAGCGGTCTCCCGGTTTCGCGGTGGATCTCCGCCACCTCTTTCGGCAAAACCGCATCGCGAACAATAGCGTGCTCATTCCCCGGGCCGTCTTGGAACGATATGGGCTCTTCGACTGTCACATCGCGATGCGGCGAATCTGCGACTGGGACCTCTGGCTACGTTTGGTTCGCAACGTCCCGTTTGTGGCGGCCAATGGGCTCGTCGCGCGCGTCCGCGTTTCGAGCGACGCAGCCTCCGTGGGACGGACCGCGCCTTACGACCTTTCTCTCGTTCGGTTCCTGATGACACTTCCGAGAAACGAGCTTCTTTCGCTGGAGCGCTGGCGGGACTACGAGGTCGACGCCTTGTGCGTGGCGGGGGTCGAGGTTCCACCGGCTTTCCGCAACCGGCTCGTCGCGGAGCAGATCGGGCCGTATTTCGAACAACCCGACCTCTCCGACTCGATCCGAGCGAAACGGCCGGTCCTTCGCGCGGAGCCACCGCCAGGGCCCCGGACGCTCTCATGCGTCCTGGACGGTTCCTATCCCTCCACCGATCTCTGCTTCGGGCACTATGACGATCAGACCCGGTCCCGGCGTACCTACGTGCGGTTCGAGCAACTGGTCGACCAGATGGCCCCGACGTGGCCGACCGAGACGGATCTCCTCCTCCTGGTTCGGACGGTGACGGAACCCGCTCCGGAGGTTGCGCGGCGTGCGGTCGCCGAAGGCATTCCGTCGGCCTACTACCTCGACGACGATTTCCTCAGCCTCCACGAGTACGGCCCCCCTTTCGACAACTTCGCTCCGGGCCAACCCGCTCACGCGAACCTCGTCTCGGCGTTGCGGCAAGTGGACGCGGTCTGGGCGACGAGCCCGGTCATCGCCGAATCGGTGCGCCCCCACAATCCGCGGATCGTTCCGCACAACGGGGCCGTGGCGGAGGCGTGGTTGCCGACCCGCCTACGGCCCCGCGGGGTCGGAGGAAGAGTCCGGATCGCGCATACAGGGAGCGGCTACCGCGCGAAAGAGTTCGAGCTCGTTTGGGAAGGCCTGCGGCAGGTCGCACACGAGTTCTCGGACCTGGTGGAGTTCGAGTTCTGGGGAGTGGACGTGAGTGACTTGCCCGCCCTCGAGGCGCCGTCGGCGCAGATCCCGTACATCCACAGCTATCCGGAGTTCATGACGCGCCTACGCGGGGCGGGCCTCGACATCCTGCTCACACCCCTCCTCGACTCGCCGCGCCCTCGGCTCGCGAAGTCGCCGAGCAAGTACTACCAGGTGGCGGCGGCCGGCGCCTTGGGCATCTTCTCCGACGTCCCTCCCTATGCGGGGCTGCCGCACGGCCTGACGTGTCTGAAGGCAGCCAACACGCCCGAAGCCTGGTATGAGGCTCTTTGCGAGGCGCTCCGAATGCCCGATGAGCGCTTCGATGCGATGCGGCGGCGGACGATCGAGCACGTCCGGCTGGAATTTACCGAGACGGCACAGATTCACCTTCATGAAGCGGCTTGCCGCGCGACGGAGCTCCATTCGCGCACGCGCGGCCATCGCCATCCCGATGGCCGTCCGCGGATTCTCCTCCTGGCGCCCGAAGACCGTGAGCCGCCTCCCGAGCTCCAGGCGGTGCTTCGTCGCTACTCCATCGAGCCGGTCGCGGCACCCTGTGTCGGCGAGCGCGAAGGTTCGCCGGCCGCAAGGGAGCTGGAACAATGGCTCGCACGCGAGAAACCAGCGCTTGCCATCGTTCCGCGAGGATCCTCGGCGGTTGCGAGGGAATGCGCCGAGCACGGTGTGCCCGCAGTCATCGGGCCCGACGTGGTCTTGTCGCAGGACAGCTTCAACCGCGGCCTGGAGAGGCTCCTGCGGGACATAGCCCCCGAGGACGGACGGCGGCTGGTCGTAGCGATCCGGCAGGGAGTCGACGGGCCTTCGGGTACAAGTCTTGCGGATCATCCCGAGGCTCCCGAGGTTCGTCGGCTGGATTCCGGCGGAACCGTGGACCTTTCGCAGGCAGACATTCTCGTTGCGCCGGCGCGAGAGAAGGCTTTGCTCGCGCGTGCGGCAGCGGAAGGCGTCCTCCTCGTTTCGGTGTCGGCACCCGGGCCCTTGCCCGTGGACGGCGTCTCGGGAATCGTGTGCCCGGACTCGAGCGCCGAGGCCGTCGCGCGAGGGATTCGACGCGCGCTGGATCTCACGGCCGAGGAGCGTCTCGGCCTGCGAACGGCGGCCTATCGCGCCGCGCGGGCGCAGGCGCATCCGGATGCGGTTGCCAGTGAGCTCCTGCGCGGGTTCAACGACGTGTGGGAGAAGGCCGCAGCGAAGGCGACACACCCGGCCCCGCCGCCGCCTCCGCCCACCGCGGGTCCGGTCGTTTCCCCGGTGGCAAGGCCATCTGCGAAGACTGTGCTCAAGCGTGCGCTGGACCGCGTGGGGCTTTTCCGTCCGCTCTCGCGACTGACCTGGCTCGCTCGACGCAAGAGAGTGCTCGTCGTCTACGAGGATCTCTTCGCCTCGGAGCGCTTTCATCGCGAGGTCCTCGGCGAGTTGGAAGCCGCCACGCGGCGGACGTGGATTTTCCAGCCTGCTCGAGAGATCGATTCAAATTTTCTCTACAGCTTTCAAACCGTCATTCTTGTGCGCGGGACGTCGGTCAGGAGCCTCCAGATTCTGGAAGCGGCAAGGGCCTCGGGCTGTGCCACGCTCTACGACGCCGACGACAACCTCCTGCTTCTCGCTCAGTTCATACCCGATCCCGCAAACGAGTGGCGCCGCAAGTACGACCCCGCGCGAGGTCAGATCGAGGCGATGCTCACCTCCGTGGATGCCGTGAAGGTCTACTCGGAAGCGGCGGCCTCGATCTTCCGGCGCCTCAACCCGAACGTCGTGGTCATCCGCGCCTATCAGCGCGTGACGCGAACCGGGCTGCCTGCGCGGCGTCCCGGGGCGCCGGTGACCGTGGGCTTCCTCGGGACGCCCTACAAGGACGAAGAGTTCGCCACACTCGTGCCGGCGATCGCCAGGCTGCTGGATGAAGGACGGCCACTGCGCTTCGAGCTCTTCGGCTTCGGCCCTAAGGCATTGGCGGCGCGCGAGGAGGTCACGGTGCATCCGTGGGAACGCGACTACCGGAAGTACCGCGAGAAGCTGGACGGGCTCGGGTGGGACGTCGGCGTGGCCCCGCTCCGTGACACCGAATTCAACCAGTGCAAGAGCAACGCGAAGTACCGCGAGTACGCGGCGTCCGGGATCGCCGGCATCTACTCGGATGCGCGCATCTATCGCGACACGGTCGCCGATCGGAAGACCGGCCTCATAGTCCCTCACGACAGCACGCAGGCCTGGTACGACGCGATCCTCGAGCTGGCGACCGATGAAAGCCTGAGGACCGCCCTCGCTGCGCGAGCCTTCGAGGACGTCCGGACGAACTACCGCCCCGAGGACTACGTCAGGCGCGTCGCGGATCTGGTTGAGTCGCTGCGCCCGCGGCGCGGCTGAGGACCCCTTCCAGAATCCGATGAGCCCGCCACCAGGCGCAGCCGCTTCGCGCGGTCTGCGCGGGTTCCCTCATATGGGTAGTGTGGCCGGCGGGATCGACGCCGGCTGTGTCCTCCCTGCGAGCCGCCCGAGAAGTCGCAGAAATTCGGGCAGGACTCGCGAAGTGTCGAAGCGGGCGAGGACCTCCTGGTGGGCCTGGCGAGCGATTTCGGCGCGCCGGACGGGGTTTGCATGAAGCTGTTCGAGCGCTTCGAGCCAGGCCTCCTCGGTGTTGTCCGCCAGGAGTCCCGTGCGGCCGGGCGCGACGTACTCGGTGTAGGGCTTCAGTCGCGAATAGATGCCCGGCGTCCCCGCCGCTGAAAGCTCCAGAAACTTGGTCGGGCACTTGGACGCCGAAAAGCGTGTTCCGTCGAGCGGAGCAACCAGCACGTCGGGGCGCAGCGAAGCGATGATGCGGGCATAGCGCCGGTAGTCGACGCAGAACGGGACGAAGAGCACGCGGTCCCCGGGGACTGCGGCCCATTCGGGAGGCCGGCTGTGCGCCATCGCGAGCAGGCGCACGTCCGCGTGCCGGCGCGCGAACTCCGCGAGGGCCCGGAAAGGGGCCGTTTCAAAGCGCGGCGATCCCGCGTAGCCGGCGAGGAATCCCTTCGGCCGTTCCGGCCCCTCGTCCGCTCCCCGAAACAGGCTCGTGTCCACGTTGGGCGGAAGGCGACACACCTCGCGGGCAAGAGGACGCAGGTCCTCTTGGAGGATCTCGTTGTAGACCAGGGTGGCATCGGCCCGGGCGATGCATCGCAGGAATGTCTCGAATGCGGGCCTTCCCGGAGTGAAGAGCTCCGCGTAGCGGGAATACTCGCGGCCCGCGGCGATCCAGTTGTCGTCGATCATCACGAGCGTGGCGATGCCGCGGCGCGCGCAGGCCTCGACGAGGTCGTCGCATCCGGGATACCGAGGCCGGCAGAAGACGACGAGGTCGCTCGACTCCAGGTCCGCGGGTCGGCAGGTCTGATAGAGAAGAGTCTTCCACGAAACGTAGCCCTGCCCGGCCACCTGCTCGAAAAAGTTGAAGAAGTAGAGCTGGTTGTGGTGCGGCTCGTACGGGCCTCCGAGCACCGTCACGCGGATCGGGAACGGCGGCGGCCGGGAAGGCGGCCGCGAGCTCCGCGCGGCCTCTTGCATCGGCGGGAGCCTCGCGCCCGCCCGTGCTTCCCAGGACGCCAGCGCCGCCGTCAGGGATTGCCTCTCGCCTGCCGGTAGGTCATTTCCGAACGCTTCGACCTCCGCCGCGGCGGTCTCGGGCGACGGACTGCTCGTGCGCGGCCACGAAAGGAAGCGCACGGAGAGCTCCGGCGGAACGCCGGCTGCGGTCTGAAAAGGGAACGCGTCCCAGTTCCATCGCGCCGCGGGCAGGGCAACTTGCGCGCACACGATGCGTCCGGCCGAAGCGACTCGTTGCGTGGCGTGCCACCAGAAGAAGTTCCGAAGAAGCGGATTCGCATCGAAGGGCCCGATTTGCCGAGCGAAGGGCACGGAGAGAAGGCACCCATTCATCGGGACACAGTCGGCCATCTGGAGCCATCCGAGCTGGACGGGATTGAGAACCTCGACGGGCTCGTGCGATGCGCCGGAATCCCCCAGCACCCATCCCGCCTGGGCGCGCTCGAGGAAGGGACGGGCCGAGGTCGAGAGGCCTCCGTAGACGAGGTCGGCTCCGTCGGCCCTGTCCCGAAGAGAGAGGAGCGCGTCCGGCTCGACGGCGCAGCCGGGCCAGAGGAAAGCGGCAAAGTTTGCCCGACTGTCGCGCAGCCCCAGCGCGTAGAGCAGGGCCGGTAAGTTGACGGACCGCGACAGAGTGATCTCCCGACGGTTCGGAAACTCCGGGAGGTACGCGGCGACGGGCTCCCAACAGCGCGCCTCAGGGCCGTCGAAGAGGAACACGATCGTCTCCCGCCGGCACGAATGGTGGAGCGCCTCGAGCGTCGGCGCGAGAGCGGGCTCGACGTCGGGACGGGACCCGCCGATCCAGACCAGCCACTCGAGACCCGAGCCTGGGACTGTTTCGCCGTGGGATTCGAGGGAGGCGTCCCGCTCGAGCACTCGGATCCCGTGGAAGAGCTCTCGGAACGTGCTTTGCGTCAACCGCAGGATCCTAGCAGGTTGCTCCACTTTGACTGAAGACGTGAACCATTCTCCGCTCCTGTCGGCGCGTCGAGCGCCGCTCAAAACGACAAGCGGGCGCGAATCGGATAATCTCCCGGCGTGATCTCGAGCGGGCCGCGCGAGATCGGAGAGGCGGACTTTCGGCTGAGGGAAGTCACGCCTGCCGACTCGCAGAATCTCTACTGCTGGCGCATGGACCCGTCGAGCCGGCCGATGTTTCGTTCGACGGAGAAGGTTCCTTTCGAGGCGCACGCGTCGCTGCTCGCGCGCTATTTCTCGCCCGACAACAGGGACCGATGGTTCGTCATCGAGGCGGACGGCGCGCCCGTCGGGGCCATCACGGTCCACGAACCTCCGGCCGGCAGCACCGAAGCGGAGTGGGGTCGGCTCGTCGTCGCGCCTGAGGCGCGCGGCCGCGGGTACGGCAAGCGAGCGCTGACGCTGCTGATCGAGTATGCGCGGCGGACCGGCTTGTCGCGGCTCCGCTGCGAGGTGCTCGTCGGCAACGCGGCCGCCGAAACAATCTACCGCGAATTGGGCTTTCACGAGACAGGCCGCGAGGAGTCGGAGGGAAGGGTCTTTCGATATCTTGCCATGGAGCTCTGACCACGCCGATGGAGCCCATCCAC
>JBASRI010000619.1:0-8706 GCA_049273755.1 Thermoanaerobaculia bacterium | reverse complement strand
GGGCCTCGCGGCCAGCAGGGCGTCACGGAGTGGGCGGACGTACGCGTCGACCTCGAGGGACGCAAGGTGTGCCGCGGCGAACGGGAGATCCATCTGACTCCCATCGAGTTCTCGCTCCTTGCGACGTTCCTCGGGAAGCCGGGCGCGCTCTGGACCCACCGCCAGCTCCTCGCTGCGGTGTGGGGAACGACGGCCGGGGTGACCAACGACACGCTCCGCGTGCACGTGGGCAGTCTCCGCAGGAAGCTCGAGGACGACCCGAACCGCCCGCGCTGGATACGAACGGAGCCGTGGGTCGGCTACCGGTTCTCCCCGGATTGATGCCGGCCTTTCGCGAATCTTTCGGGTTTCTTACGGACTTCTTTCTCCCGTCGGCGGGATGCTGCGCCCATGACGGAGAAGCGGAAAGCGGCCGGATTTTCCGGGCTGGCGATTCTGGCCCTGATCGGCAGTTGCTTCCTGGCCCTGGTGTTCGCCCGCTTCGCGCTGCCCATCGTCGCAGCCGGGTTCGCAGCGTACGTGCTCTGCGGGAGATACGCGATGGCGCTCTTGCACGTGGATGAGCGCGTGTTCGCGCGTCGCACTCGGGGAAGCCCCATCCCCCACTGATTCCCTCGTTTCGAACGACAAGGAAGGAAGGAGCCAATGAAGACGCTGATTCTCGTACTCCTGCTGTCCACGGCGTCGCTGGCCCGAGCGGCCGCGGCAACGCCCCCCTCGGACGATCATTCCGGGGCGACGGCACCGCCCGCAACCGCGTCCTCTGCGGCGGCGACACAGCCGACCTCCGACGCCCCCTCCGATCTGACCGATCGCGAGAAGTGGATGGTCCAGCGCATCGAGAAGCTCGAGCGCCGGCTGGCGGAGATGGAGGGGGGCAAGGCCCCGGAAGGCGGCTTGGCGCTTGCAGCCGCCGTTCCCGCACCGAAGGCGCCTCCCGTGCCGCTGGCGTTGCAGGGCTCCCAGGAGGTTCCGCGGACGCCGTTGGCGCCCGCAACCCGCGAGGCCGAGAGGGCGCCGTTCACGGCGAAGCCAGAGCCATTCGCGTTCGCCGACTTCACGTGGCTGACGGGCAACAGCCGCCAGAAAGATTTTCCCCTGGACGGGAAGGTCTTCTCGGGCGAGGTACGCGTCGACACCGCCTACAGTTACTCGCTGAATCACCCCAAGGACGACACGATCGGAGGCTCCACCGAGGTCTTCCGTCACAACGAGATCCAGCTCACGGACTTCGGCATCGGGGGAGACTTTCACTGGCAGAACCTGCGCGCGCGTCTTCTGACTCAGTACGGAATGTACTCGCAGACACAGCCGCGCAACGACGCGAGTCCGGGCAAAGGCCAGTACAACCTCGACAACGCGTTTCGTTACATCGGCGAGGCCTACGGCGGATACCACATCGACACGCTGAACGGGATCAATGTCGACGCGGGCCTCTTCCTTTCGTACATCGGCCTCTACAGCTTCTACCAGTTCGACAACTGGGCCTACCAGCCGTCCTACGTCTCGTCCAACACGCCATGGTACTTCATGGGCGCACGCGTGCAGATCTATACGAGCGACAAGCTGAAGATCGAGCCCTGGCTGATCAACGGATGGCAGTCCTACGGCAAGTTCAACAAGGCTCCCGGCGTCGGCGGTCAGATCCTCTGGCGTCCGAACGGCAGCATCTCCGTCGTGTCCAACAACTACTGGGGAACGGACACGCTCGGCATTTCGGACCGCAAGCGAGTCCACACCGACAACAGCATCCAGGTGAAGTACCTGGACCGTCCCGGCAGCCTCCTCGACAAGGCCGCGTTCTCGGTCACGCTCGACGCCGGGTGCGAGTACGGCGGCGGCGTGAGTTGCAGCGGCGGCGCCGGCAAGGACCCGGCGCAGTATTTCCTGGGCTTCATGGTCTATAACCGCTTCTGGTTTTGGAACGACCAGTTCGGACTCACGCTCGGAGGGGGCGAAATCCTCAACCCCGGGCGTTATCTGGTCATCCTGCCGCCGATCAACGGGGCGACGTCGTTCTCAGGAACGCCGTACTTCACCGCCGCGCCCGGCGACCCGTTCAAGGCGTGGGACGCGTCCATCACGTTCGACTACATGCCCACCCAGTTCACGACGTTCCGGGCCGAATACAACCACCGTGTCGCAAACGTCCCCTACTTCTCCGGGCCGGGCGGCGTGACTCCGCTGGGCGGCAACACGGGCCCCCCCGGCTCGCTCGTGGACGGCTTCACGCCCGACCTCGTGAAGACCGAGAACCGGTTTACGCTGGGTCTCCTCGTCAAGCTCTGAGCGCCGGAGGAACGCGCATGATGGACCTTCTCTTTCTCGCGATCACGATCCTCCTGTTCTGGTCGGCCATCGTCTACACCCGCAACTGCGATCGGATCTGAGCGACGCCGATGGGATGGGAAGACGTTCTCGGCCTCGTCGTGAGCATCGCCCTGCTCTGGTACCTGCTGTGGGCGATGCTCAAAGCCGAAGAGGTCTGACTCCGTGACGACCGTCAACCTCGTCGAGATCGGCGTGTACCTGGCGATCATCGTCGCAATCACACCGGTCCTCGGCCGATACATGGCGAGGGTCTTCGCCGGCCAGAAAACCCTGCTCGATCCCGTTCTGCGGCCGATCGAGCGAGGCCTCTACCGCGTCTGCGGCGTGGACGCCTCGAAGGACCAGACCTGGATCGAGTGGACGGTGACGATGCTCATCGTGAATGCGGCCTCTCTCGTGATCCTCTACGCGATGCAGCGCCTTCAGAAGTTCCTCCCGTTCAATCCCAACGGCTTCGGCGCCGTTGCGGCCGACTCCGCCTGGAACACGGCTGTATCGTTCACGACCAACACGAACTGGCAGGGGTACTCCGGCGAGACGACGATGTCCCACTTCACCCAGATGGCCGGGCTCGCGCTGCACAACTTCCTGTCGGCCGCAACGGGCATCGCCATCGCGGTCGCGGTCATCCGCGGGGTCGCGCGGCAGCAGGCCCGGGGAATCGGGAACTTCTGGTTCGACTGCACGCGCTCGATTCTCTGGGTCCTCCTGCCGCTCTCGTTTCTCGGCGCGCTGTTCCTGGTCTCGCACGGCGTCGTCCAGAACTTCCACGCCGACGTCGCCGTAAAGACGGTCGAGGGCTCCGACCAGAGAATCCCTCAGGGCCCCATCGCATCCCAGGAAGCGATCAAGGAGCTCGGGACCAACGGCGGCGGCTTCTTCAACGCGAACTCCGCGCACCCCTACGAGAACCCGACTCCTGGGACGAACTTCCTGCAGATCGTCTTCATCTTCGCGATCGGCGCCGGCCTGACCAACACTCTGGGCCGGATGACCGGCTCGGTCCGACACGGCTGGTCGGTCTTCGCCGCCATGGCCCTGTTGTTTTTGGCCGGCGTCCTCGTCTGCGGCCGCGCCGAGCAGCGCGGCAATCCCATCCACCAGGCAGCCGGAGTGGCCGCGGCGCCCACGGCCGGTGGGACCGGCGGCAACATGGAGGGCAAGGAGGTCCGGTTCGGGATCGGCGATTCGGCGCTCTTCGCCACCGTGACGACCGATGCCTCGTGTGGAGCGGTCAACTCGATGCACGACTCCTACACGCCGACCGGCGGCCTCGTTCCCCTCGCGAACATCGCCACGGGCGAAGTGATCGTCGGCGGTGTCGGAGCCGGACTCTACGGGATGTTTCTCTTCATCGTCCTGACGGTCTTCATCGCGGGGCTGATGGTGGGACGCACGCCCGAATACATCGGCAAGAAGATCGAGTCGCACGAGGTCAAGCTGGCGATGCTCTCGGTCCTCATCCTGACGCTTTCGATCCTGGGCTTCACGGCCGCAGGGTCGGTGCTCCCGGCGGGCCTGTCGGCCCGGACCAACGTCGGCCCCCACGGCTTCTCCGAGATCCTCTATGCCTTCACGTCGGGCGCCGGAAACAACGGCTCCGCGTTCGGCGGCCTGAGCGCGAACACGCTCTTCTACAACACGACGCTGGCGTTCGACATGTTCTTCGGGCGCTTCTTCATGCTGATCCCCATCCTTGGCATCGCAGGCTCGCTCGCGGCCAAGAAGAGGGTCCCGGAATCGGCCGGGACGTTTCCGGTGACCGGGCCGCTGTTCACGATCTTGCTCGTCGGCGTGATCCTGATCGTCGGGGCGCTGACGTTTTTTCCCGCCTTCTCGCTGGGCCCGATCGTCGAGCACCTGCTGATGAAGGCCGGGGCGCTGTTCTAGGAGGATGACGGTGGCTCAACCCCGACGCACGGCCCTCTTCGACCGGGCGATCGTCCGCGCGGCGATTCGGGACTCGTTCCGAAAGCTCGCCCCGCGCCTTCAGGCGAAGAATCCGGTGATGTTCGTCGTCCTCGTGGGGGCGGTGCTCGTGACGGTCCTGCTCGTTCGCGACGTCGTCGCGGGCAAGGACGTCGTGTTCAATCTCCAGATCGCACTGTGGCTCTGGTTCACGCTCCTCTTCGCGAACTTCGCCGAGGCTATGGCCGAGGGCCGCGGCAAGGCCCAGGCCGCGGCCCTTCGCCGCGGACGCACGGAGACCACGGCCCGGCGCCAGACGAAGAAGGGCGAAGAACAGGTGCCGGCTACGGCGCTCTGCAAGGGCGACCGGGTCATCGTCGAGGCCGGCCAGGTGATCCCGGGAGACGGTACCGTCGTCGAGGGCATCGCCTCGGTCGACGAGTCGGCGATCACCGGCGAGTCGGCTCCCGTGATCCGAGAGTCCGGCGGCGACCGGTCGGCGGTGACGGGCGGCACGCGCGTGCTGTCGGACCGAATCGTCGTCGAGATCACCGCGAACCCGGGCGAGACGTTTCTCGACCGCATGATCGCTCTGGTCGAAGGCGCCACGCGCCAGAAAACGCCCAACGAGATAGCCCTCTCGATCCTGCTCGCCGGGTTGACGATCGTCTTCCTGATCGCCACCGTCACACTGCGCCCCTTCGCGATCTACGCCGGGGGCCAGGCCTCGACGCCGGTTCTGATCGCCCTGCTCGTGTGCTTGATTCCGACGACGATCGGCGGGCTGCTCTCCGCCATCGGCATCGCCGGCATGGACCGCGTCCTCCAGCACAACGTGCTCGCCATGTCGGGGCGCGCCGTCGAGGCCGCCGGCGACGTGAACGTGCTGCTTCTCGACAAGACCGGCACGATCACGCTCGGCAACCGCCAGGCAACCGACTTCTTCCTCGCGCCGGGCGTCATTCCAGCCTCGGACCTCGGCGAGGCCGCCCAGCTCTCCTCGCTGGCCGACGAAACCCCGGAAGGGCGATCGATCGTCATTCTCGCCAAGGAGAAGTTCGGCCTGCGGGGGCGGCGCGTGGAGGGCATGCACTTCATCGCGTTCTCGGCGGCCACCCGGATGTCGGGCGTGGACTGGAACGGGCGCCGGATCCGCAAGGGCGCCGGGGATGCCGTCATGGAGTGGGTCCGTGGACAGGGGGGAACCATCGACCCTTTGATCAACGACCTGGTGAACCAGATCGCGGGCGAAGGCGCCACACCCCTGCTCGTCGCGGACGGCACACGCGTGCTCGGGGTCATCGCGCTGCGCGACATCGTCAAGCCCGGCATGCGCGACCGCTTCGATCGGCTGCGCGCCATGGGGATCCGGACGATCATGATCACGGGGGACAACCCGCTGACGGCCGCGGCGATCTCGCGGGAAGCCGGCGTCGACGACTTCCTCGCCCAGGCGACCCCGGAGCAGAAGCTCGCCCTGATCCGCAAGGAACAGGACGCCGGCAACCTCGTGGCCATGACCGGCGACGGCACCAACGACGCGCCGGCCCTGGCGCAGGCCGACGTCGGCGTGGCGATGAACACCGGAACGCAGGCGGCCCGCGAAGCCGGCAACATGGTGGACCTCGACTCGAACCCGACCAAGCTGATCGAGGTCGTCGAGATCGGCAAGCAGCTCCTGATGACGCGGGGGGCGCTGACGACGTTCTCGATCGCCAACGACGTGGCCAAGTACTTTGCGATCCTACCGGCGATGTTCGCGGCAACCTACCCCGCGTTGAACGCCTTGAACGTGATGCACCTCGGGAATCCGAAGTCGGCGATTCTCTCCGCCGTCATCTTCAACGCGCTCATCATCGTCGCGTTGATCCCGCTGGCGCTGCGAGGCGTCCGGTACCGGCCGCTCGGCGCGGCGCGGATCCTGGCGCGCAATCTCTGGATCTACGGCGTCGGCGGGATCGTCGTGCCGTTTCTGGGGATCAAGCTCATCGACTGGATCGTCCTGGCACTGCACCTGGCGTGAGGGGGAAGCCGTGAAACTTCTGCTTCGTTCGACCCTGTACGTCGTTGCGCTCACGGTGCTCCTGGGCGGAATCTATCCGGCGGCCGTGACTGGCATCTCGCAGCTCTTCTGGAAGGACAAAGCGAACGGCTCGTTCGTGACGGCAGGCGGCCGGGTCGTGGGTTCGGAGCTCATCGGCCAGAACTTCAAGGGGGCGCAGTACCTCCATCCCCGCCCCTCGGGCGCCGGCAAGGACGGCTACGACGCCACCTCCTCGAGCGGCACGAATAAGGGGCCGACCGACGCGGGGCTGGCGAAGGCGGTGAAAGAGGCCGTCGCCGCCGCGCGGGCTGACCGGCCGGGCGATCCGCGTCCCGTACCCGCGGACCTCGTCACGTCCTCAGGGTCTGGCCTCGATCCGCACCTCTCGCCGGACGCCGCGCTCTGGCAGGCGGCGCGCATCGCGAGGGCCCGCGGCGTCACCGAGGAGGCGGTGGCACGCATCGTCCGCGGGCACGTCGAGCTCCGCACTCTGGGGCTTCTTGGCGAGCCCCGCGTCAACGTCCTTCTGACGAACCTGGACCTCGACCGGCAACTCCCGGCACGTCCATAGAATCACGCCATGCCGCAGGAAGAGACCCGGCGCACCTCCCCTGATGTCTTCCTGAAGCTGATCGAGAAGTCGCGCCGCGGCAAGCTGAAGATCTACATCGGGCACGCGGCAGGCGTCGGGAAGACCTATCAGATGCTCGAGGATGCCCACGCCCTGAAAAAGCAGGGGGTCGACGTGGTCGTGGGGCTGGTCGAGACTCACGGGCGCGCGGAGACGGCGGAGCGAGTCGGGGACCTCGAGATCATCCCGAGGCGACCCGTCGAATATAAGGGCAAGCGGCTCGAGGAGATGGATCTGCCGGTGATTCTCGCCCGCAAGCCCGAAGTCGCCCTCGTCGACGAGCTCGCGCACACCAACGTTCCGGGCACGGGAAACGCGAAACGGTACGAGGACGTGGAGGACCTGCTCGACGCGGGCATCTCGGTCGTCACCACGGTCAACATCCAGCACTTCGAGTCGGTGCAGGACATCGTCTCGCGCGTGACCGGAGTCGATGTCCAGGAGCGCGTGCCGGACCGCATCCTCCGCCAGGCCGACGCGATCGTCAACGTGGACTTGCCCTCCGAGGAGCTGAGGGAACGGCTCCGCGCCGGCAAGATCTACCCGCCGGAGCGCATCGGACCGGCCCTGGAGAACTTCTTCACCGAGGAGAACCTCGCCTCGCTGCGCGAGCTCGCGATGCGTCAGATCGCGGACCGGCTCGAGGCGGAGCGGAGGGGCACCGACCGTTTCGCGGTCACCGAACCGGTCGGTACCAAGGCGATGGTCGCCATCTCCTCGAACCCGGAGACCACGCGAAGACTGTTGCGCCGTGCCTCGGCCCTGGCCGGCAAGCTCAACACGAACTGGTTCGCGGTCTACGTCCGGACGCCCAAGGAGAGTCCCCAGCGGATCTCAGCCCGTGAGCACCGGCTGTTGAACGAGAACGTGACCCTCGCCATGGAGCTGGGCGCCAAGGTCGTCTGGCTCTCGGCAGAGGACATCGCGCGGGAGCTCCTGCGCTTCGCCCGAGAGCATGGCGTGACAATCGCGATCTTCGGAAAGTCCCGGAGGCCCCGATGGCTCCGCGCCGTCCGGCCAAGCCCGATCGAGGCCTTCGCGCGCGAGGGCAGCGGGATCGATGTGTACGAAATCGAGACGGGAAACTAGGGCGGAGTGATCGGCCGCGTGGCGGGTGGACCGGGAGCGGGGGCTAGCGCGCCAGGCAGCCCCCGGCAGCCTTTTAAGGCCGGAGCAGGGGTTCGATTCCCGCTGGCGCCGCAACTCCCCATCGGTGCGATACTGACGGCGTGAAGATGACATCGGGCGCTCTCGCGGTCGTTCTGGCCGGCGGGCTCTTCGCGCACGGCTGCACGAACGTCAAGGAAGCGGAGAAGAACCGAGAGGATGCGAAGACGAAGGGCAAGTACTTCGTCGAGCTGACGGACGATTCGGAGAGGGTCAAGGGGACTTGCAAGTTCCTGCGCAACGTCAACTCCATCGAGGATCCCTTGAGGATTCCGTCGAAGTCGGAGTTGCCCGACTATTTTCGAGAGAGAGCGGCGTACTACGGGGCGGACACGGTGCTCGTCGAGGGAGCCGTGGGCGAGCTCTACATCTGCGGTACCGCGCCCTTGAACCCCGACGGAACCCGCCAGGGTCCTTACGCCCCCCCGCGACCGACGCCGCATCCATAGCAGCTGCCGCGACAAGCCACAGGTAGCACCAGGCCACTTTTTCCCTGGGCGCGAGGCCGCGCGCCGCCATTCCTGCCTTAGAATCGGCCGGCGTGAAATCCCTTCATCGCGCGGTGGCGCAAGGCGCGGCCGCGGCTCTGGCCTGGGCGCTGGGCGTCTCGGCGGCCGCCGGGAGC
>JBASRI010000618.1:0-6610 GCA_049273755.1 Thermoanaerobaculia bacterium | reverse complement strand
CTGGCCGGCAAGACGGGCGCGCCCGAGGGGGCGCTCGTGGCCGCGCTCGTGTCCGGTGGCAACGTGGACCTCGCGAAGCTCGCCACACTCTGAGCGGCCCGCTGCGCGGGCCAACCGACAGGGGCGGGGAAGTCGCTCGTGGATCCTCTCCCGAGAAACGGGATCTGGTTAGGACCTTGCGAGCCTGGCCGCCCGATACTTCTGCGTGGCGTAGCCCACGATCGCGCCGACGATCGCACCCGGCAGCATGATCTCGAAGTAGTAGTGCTTTCCGTTTGCATCCGGAATCGCCGCGACGATGTAGGCGAGAAGGAGCCCGACGCCCAGGCCGAAGACGATCCCGAGCGGCAGCGAGCTCACCCTGTTCGCGAAGAAGCCGATCGCGACTCCGGCGATCAATCCCTTGACCGTCGAGCCGACCACGATTCCGACGAGCTGGTCGCGCACCTCGGGGGTGAAGTAGGCCGTCAGGCCGTCGAAAATCCCGAGAATCCCGCCCAGGAGAAGTCCGAAGATCGGCTTGCTCATCGTGCCTCCATCCTTTCTATTCAACGCAGCCGCGGATTCCTTTACGGGAGCGTCAACGCCGCAGGAAGATCAGGATCAGCGAGCGCATCACGAGGTAGGTGGCGATCAGGAGGATCGCCGTCCGGTACCGCGCGAAGAAGCGCGCCGCCGTTTCCCAGGCGTTCTCCCGGTAGGCGGACACGGGCTCCCCGTCGAGATGGCGGGCGACTTCCGCGGCCAGCTCCTCGGCCGAGGCGTAGCGGGAGGCGGGGTCAGCGGCCATGGCCCTGGCGGCGATCGCTGCGAGCGGCCGGGGCGTCGAGGGCGCCCGCTCGTTGACCAGCAGGGGAGGCGCGGCGGAGGCGCCGCGCGCCCGCGCCAGGGCCGCCTCGCCTTCGAACGGAGGGCGCAGCGTCAATAGAAAGTAGAGGATCGCTCCCAGCGCGTACACGTCGCTGACCACCCCGACGCGGTCGGCGAGGCCCTCCGCCTGCTCGGGCGCCATGTAAGCCAGCGTGCCCATGACCGTTCCCGCCGCCGTCGCAGCGGGGGTCGTCGGCCCGCCGTCGCGCGGCGTTCCGGCCTCCGGGAGCTCCAGCAGCTTCGCGACTCCCCAGTCCAGGACGAGCACCTCGCCGAAGCTGCCGACCATGACGTTCTCGGGCTTCAGGTCGCGATGGAGCACGCCGCGAGCGTGGGCGAACGCCACGGTCTCGCAGACGCGCTGGAAGACGCGAAGCCGGTCGGGCAGCGAGACCTGCGGCGCGAGCTCATCCAGGCGCCGCCCGTCCACCCGCTTCATCGCGTAGAACATCCGGCCGTCCGGCAGCGTCCCCGCATCGTGCACGGGGACGATCCCGGGATGCTCGAGCCGCGCGATGATCCGCGCCTCCCGCAGGGTGCGCGCGGCGATCTCGGGGCTCGCTGCGCCGGGTCCGACGACCTTCAGGGCCACCCTGCGGCCGAGCACGCGGTCCTCGGCGAGATACACGGTCCCCATTCCGCCTGAGCCGAGCTCTTCGAGCACGCGGTACTTCGTGTCGCCCAGGTCCGGCCACTCCGCGACGCGGCGCAGGCGCGCCACCGTCCGGTCCGAGAGCCACCTCACTGCGAGACTCCGAGGAGGCTGCGCGCTTCCTCCCGGAACTCGTGGTCGCTCGCCGTGATCTCGCGGAGCTTTTCGAGCACGATGCGCCGAAACTCCCGCCGCGCGAACGCGAGAAAGTTCGTGACCTGGGTCGAGGGAATGCCGAACTCGCCGGCCAGGCGCTCGTAGGTCAGCTTGTCGTCGGGGTCGCGGTCGAGCTCGTAGCGCTCGAAGAGGAGATACGGCAGGTCCTTGCCCCGCAGCGCGCATTCCTCGCGGAGCTTCTCCACCGCCAGCGCGAAGAGGCTGCGGACCCATTCCGCGTGGAAGTACTGCTCCATCGTCTGCTGGTCGAGCGGCTCCTGGCGCATGAGCTCGCCCTCGGCGCTCTCGAAGTCGAGCGGCAGCAGCGCCGTCCCCGGCGAACGCTTGGCGCGGCCCGCGGCTTTCTTCTCGTTGGCGACGAAGCGGTCGAGGCAGACCCGCAGGTACGTGCGGAAGCTGCCCTTGCCCGGATCGTAGGATGCGAAGAAGTCCTTCTCGAGGGCGCGCGTGAAGAAGCCCTGCGTCAGGTCCTTGGCGTCTTCGTTGGACTCGCCGAAGCGCGCGCGCAGATATTTGTAGACGGGCTTCCAGTACGTTTCGACCAGGATCGCGAAACCGCGCTCGCGCTCGACGGGGTCCTCGCTCTGCGCCGCGAGAACGGCGGAGTGGCGCGTGGCGGGGAACCGCTCCCCGCCGGGACCGCCGATGCCGGTGTCTGGGGCCATGCTCGGTATATGGTAAGAGGGTGACGTCCCAGGCGACAGCGGTCGCGGCCGCAAACGTGGCTTTCTACCGGGCGCTGGAGGCCCGGGACCTGGAGACGATGGCGCAGGTCTGGCTCCACGACGAGTCCGCGAGCTGCGTCCACCCGGGCTGGCACCGTCTGGACGGCTGGGAAGAGATCGAGCGGTCCTGGGAGAACATTTTCACGAACTCGCGCCCCTGGACCGTCGGCTGCGAGGACGTGCGCATCGCGGTGGCCGGCGATCTGGCCTGGGTCACCTGCGTCGAGGTGATCACCCCGTTCGGCGGCAATGGCAGCGCAGACGCCGCGCGGATGCAGGCCACGAACCTCTTTGGCCGTGTAGACGGCGAGTGGCGGCTGGTCCACCACCATGCCTCGCCGTCGCCGACCGAAGACGCGGATACGGACGAACCGGTGAATTGACGCGCGAAGGCGCGCAGCGCCCATCGCGCGTCATCCCGAGGGCCAGCAGGCCCGAGGGATCCCTTTCCAAGCCAAGATGCGGCTTCCAAAGGGATCCCTCGCTGCGCTCGGGATGACAAATGGCCAAGGCGCCGAGCCCTACGATGGGGAAATCGAAATCCCGAGCCCCTCTCTCGCCCTCCGCCTGACCGAGCGCCGGAACCACTCGAACCCGCCGAGCCAGCGCCCCGCCGGCCCGAGCGCCTGGGCTGCCCAGCGCGGGAAGTCGAAGACGTCCTTCTGGGTGACGATCAGCCCGTCTCGGAAGCGCAGCTCGGAGAGGATGACGTTGACGACCGGGTGCTTTCCCCCGAACAGGTAGCGCGCGGTCCATTCGACGGTGCCCTCGTCATGGGCGGCGCGGGCGATCGTGTAGGCCACCGAGAACTCCCGCGCGCGACCCAAAAGGCGCTCCCACATCCGGCCGATCTCGTCGCCGCAGAGGCGGAAGACCGGGTCCTCGAACGCGGCGTCCGGCGCGTACATCCCGGCCAGCGTCCGAGCATCGCGCCGCGCCAGCGCGTCGTAGAAGCGCGCGAGGACTTTGCGGGTCTCTTCCCCCGTCACCGGCCGGATTATGGTCTGATTACGCCCGCCGGAGGTCGAAGCCGATGGCCGATCGTTGGTTCTATGCGGTCGGAGACGAGCGTCGGGGCCCCGTCGAGAAGGAAGAGCTCCTCATGATGATCCGCGACGGGCGGCTGCGCCGCTCCACGCTCATCTGGACACGGGCTCTGACGGACTGGGCTCCGGCGGGCGAGGTCGCGGAGCTGGCGGCGGCATGGCCTGCCCCGGCCGAACGCGAGACGGCGCCTCCGATTCCGAAGGTCGGGCGCTCAAAGCCTCCGATCTCGGCGAGCGTGTTCCATGACGTGGGCCGGAAGCTCTCCCTGCTCGCGGACCTCCCCACGATTTCGCGGATGCCCGTGCGCGAGATCTTCGTGGGCGGTCTGTCGCGGTCGACGAAGGCCGAAGACATGGAGGAGACCTTCGCCGTGGGCACGCTCTTGACGACGCCGCCGCTGTCGGCGGTGGCCGACGGATGGCCCGTGCCGCGGGTCTTCTGGCGCGTCCTCGGCGGCGCTCTCGTCACCTACTTCCTCCTGCGCCTGGGCGTGACGGAGTTCGGCAATCCGAACTTCGTCCCGGGCCTCATCGTCATCGGCTCGTTCGTGATGCCCCTCTCGGTCGTCATCCTCTTCTTCGAGCTCAACACCCCGAAAAACGTGTCCGTCTACCAGGTCGGCAAGCTCCTGTTGCTGGGCGGCGCGCTCTCGTTGATCCTGACGTCGCTGGTCGCGCGTATCCTTCCGGGCTCGGGCGTGGGCGACGTCGTGCCGGCGATGCTGACCGGGGTCGTCGAAGAGACCGGCAAGGCGCTCGCGCTGCTGATCGTGATCGGCAATCCCCGATACCGCTGGCAGTTGAACGGCCTGCTCTTCGGCGCCGCAGTAGGCGCGGGGTTCGCGGGCTTCGAGTCGGCGGGCTACGCGTACACGAAAGCCGCCACGATCGACGACGTGCTCACGGTCATCCAGATGCGCGGCATGCTCGCGCCGGGCGGGCACGTGATCTGGACGGCGATGGTCGGCTCCGCGATCTGGAAGGTCAAAGGCGACAAGCCGTTCGAGGTCGGCATGCTCTTCTCGCCGGTCGTCTTGCGCCGGTGGGGGATCGCCGTCGTCCTGCACGGCCTCTGGGACACGGCGGTCGGGCCGCCGTGGGTCAAGTGGGCCTTGCTGTCGGTCATCGGCTGGTACTTCGTGCTCGGGATCCTGACCCAGGGGCTCGACGAGGTCGCCGCTGCGAAGAAGGGAGCCGTGCAAGCCGGATGAAGGCCGTCCGCGTTCACGCTCCCGGCGGCCCAGAGGCCATGGTCTACGAGGACATTCCCGAGCCGACCCCGGCGCCGGGCGAGGCCCTCGTGCGCGTCGAGGCGGCGGGAGTCAACTTCATCGATGTCTATCACCGCACGGGTCTCTACAACGTGCCGATGCCGGTCACGCTGGGACAGGAAGCCGCCGGGCGCGTCGAGTCCGTCGCGCCGGACGTCACGGAGGTCGCGCCCGGGGACCGCGTGGCCTGGGCGGCCGTGCTCGGAGCGTACGCCGAGAAAGCCGTCGTGCCCGCTCGCCGTCTGGTCAAGATCCCCGACGGCGTATCGGTGCGGCTTGCGGCCGCGGCGATGCTGCAGGGCATGACCGCCCACTACCTCGCCTGCTCGACCCATCCGCTGAAGGCCGGAGACACGTGCCTCGTCCATGCCGCGGCGGGCGGAGTGGGCCAGCTCCTGACGCAGATCGCGAAGATGCGCGGCGCGCGCGTGCTCGGAACGGTCTCGACTCCGGCCAAGGCGGCGCTGGCGAAGGCGGCGGGAGCCGACGCCGCCATTCAGTACACGAAAGACGACTTCGAGGCCGAGGCGCGGCGGTTGACCTCGGGCCGGGGTGTGGAGGTCGTGTACGACTCGGTCGGGCGAACGACCTTCGAGAAAAGCCTGGGGAGCCTGGCGCCGCGCGGCCTGCTCGCGCTCTTCGGGCAATCGAGCGGCCCGGTGCCGCCTCTGGATCCACAGGTCCTGGCCCAGCGCGGCTCGCTCTATTTGACTCGCCCGCGCATAAATGCGTACACCGCGACGCGGGAGGAGCTGTTGTGGCGGGCCACCGACATCCTGGGCTGGATCCGCGACGGCCGCCTCACCGTCCGTATCGACCGGGAGCTTCCGCTCTCCGCCGCCGCCGAAGCGCACCGCGCCCTCGAGTCGCGGGTGACCGCGGGAAAGGTGCTGCTCGTCACGTAGGCGGCTTCCCGCGGCTGTGAAATGATGGAGCAACGCATCGCGCGCCTCTGACTCGTTCGAGGAGGAGGACATCGTGATCCTGGTGACGGGAGCCACGGGGAAGGTCGGACGGGAAGTCGTCCGGCAGCTGGCGGCGGAGAGTGTTCCGGTCCGGGCATTCGTGCGCGATCCCGCGCGTGCGTCGAACCTGCGCCTGCCCGGCGTGGACGTCGTGGTGGGAGACCTCGCCCGGCCCGATACGCTCGACCGCGCGCTCTCGGGCGTGGATCGCGTTTTCCTCGCCTCTCCCGCCGACCCCGAACAGGTGACCCTCCAGGGAAACGCCGTGCAGGCGTGTAAGCGCGCCGGCGTCGCGCGCGTCGTCAAGATCTCGGTGGCCGGCGGGCCCGAGGCCGCCACACAGATCGGGCGCTGGCACTGGACGACCGAAAAGCAGATCGAGGCCTCGGGCCTCGGGTTCACGATGCTCCGCCCCATTCTCTACATGCAGCAAACGCTGACCTTCGCGCCGTCGGTGGCGACCAGCGGAAGCTTCTCCGCGCCGATGGGGACGGGCGAGGTGGCGATGGTGGACACGCGGGACGTCGCCGCGGTGGCCGTGCGCGCGCTGACCGAGGACGGTCACGAGAACAAGATCTACGACCTGACCGGGTCCGAGGCGCTCTCCTTCGACGCCATGGCCGACGCGATCTCCGAAGCCATCGGCCGCAAGGTGTCTTACGTTCACGTCCCTCCCGAGTACGCCAGGAAACAGATGCTCGGAGGCGGCGTGCCGCGCTGGCTGGTGGACGACATGCTGCTGCTCTTTGCTTCCTTCCGGGACGGTTACGGCGCCGCCGTCTCCGACGCGGTGAAGGACGTGACGGGAAAAAAACCACGGACGTTTCACCAGTTTGCTCGCGACCACGCGCACGCCTTCCTGGAGGGGAAGTCGTGATCGGCGGCGCGATCCTCGTCGCTCTCC
>JBASRI010000548.1:0-6177 GCA_049273755.1 Thermoanaerobaculia bacterium | reverse complement strand
GAACACCGCCGCGCGACGGTGCGCGAAGCCCTTCTGATGAAATTCCCGGAGCTGCGCGCGCCTGCGCGCGAGTACCTCTACGGGAGCGCCGAGGCGATCGAGGCGCGCCGTCAGGAGCTCGTGCGCCTGAAGCAGGTCGAACTGCCGGCCAACGCCCAGGCCATGAAAACGGCGAAGGAGCACGGCGATCTGCGCGAAAACTTCGAGTACCACGCCGCTCGGCAGAAGCACGAATACCTCTCGGCGAGGATCGCCTCCCTCGCCGACGAGCTCTCCCGGACCCGCACGCTCGATCCGGCCCGGATCGACGCCTCGGAAGTGCGGGTCGGAACGCGGGTGCGGCTTCGCGACGGAGCCGGCGCCGAGCGCGAGGTGACGATCCTGGGCCCCTGGGACTCGAAACCGGAGGAGTCGGTCTACTCCTATCAGTCCGAATTCGCCCAGCGCCTGCTCGGCTCGCGCGTAGGCGACCGCGTCAACCTCGCCGAGGGGCCTGTCGAGATCGCCGCGATCGCGCCCTGGAGATCGTGACCCGGCTCGTGGCGCTCGCCTTCGCGGCGCTTCTGGCGGCACTCGGCCTCTGCCGAGCCGAGGCCGACGACGTCCTGCGCCTGCCGATCGGGGATCCGGCGCGCCGGGACCGGACCGTTCGGGTCGCGCTCGACGCGATCACCGACGCTTCGACCGGCGCCGCGATCACGCCCGCGGAGCTGCCGAAGCAGCTCGCCGGAGCGCGGCTCCTCCTCGTCGGCGAGGAGCACACCAGCATGGACTCCCACCGGGTGGAGCTGGCCGTGCTGGAAGCGCTTCATCGCTCCGGGCGAAAGGTCACGATCGCGCTCGAGATGTTTCCGTACACGGAGCAGAAAGCTCTCGACGACTGGAGCGGGGGCCGGCTCTCGGAGGACGAATTCCTGGCCGCCGGGCGGTGGTACAAGAACTGGGGCTACAGCTGGCTCTACTACCGCGACGTCTTCCTCTTCGCCCGCGACCGGCGTCTCCCCATGGTCGCGGTCAACGCGCCGCGGGACGTCGTTTCGGCCGTCCGCAAGAAGGGGTTCCAGGGATTGACGCCCGAGGAATCCGCGCAGATCCCGTCGCGGATCGACACGGACAGCCCCGAGCATCTGCGGCTCTTCAAGGCGTCCTTCGACGACGACAGCTTTCACGCCGGGATGGACGAGGAAGCCTGGAAGGCGATGCTCGCCGCGCAGTGCACCTGGGACGCGACGATGGCCTTCCATGCGGTCAAGCCTCTGGCCAGGGACGCGGATCCGAAGGCGATCGTCGTCCTGCTCGCCGGTGCCGGGCACGTTCAGTACGGCCTCGGAATCGAGCGCCAGGTCCGGACGCAGTCGCCGGTCGCCGTGGCGTCCCTGATCCCGGTCGCCGTCCGCGACGAGAAGGGAGCGCCGGTCGAGACCGTCCAGGCGTCGTACGCGAACTTCGTCTGGGGAGTTCCCGCGGCGACCGATCCCCTCTACCCGGAGCTCGGCGTCTCGACGCGGCCGCGGCTCGGGGACGAGCTGCTCGAGGTGATCCACGTCGAAAAGGATTCCCCGGCCGCGCGGGCAGGGCTCAAGGAGAAGGACATCCTCGTCTCTCTCGACGGCGCGGCGCTCCCTGATCGCGAGACGCTCGCGCGCCTCATCGCGGGCATGCGCTGGGGCGACACGGCGGCGTTCGTCGTGCGCCGCGACGGCGAAAGCGTGACGGTGGCTGTGCCGCTGCGCCGGACGAGCCCCGTCGGAAAACCTTAGCCGTCCAGAGGCCGCTTTCCCGGCGAGTATTTCAGGACGCGGGCCTTCTCGATCGTCACGAGACCTTCCGAGACCATCTCGTCGAGCACCGGCAGGAGCGTCTCGACGTGCGCGGACGTGTCGACGATCTCGATGACGAGGGGCAGATCCTGGGAAAGCCGCTCGAGCAGCGTGGTGTGGAGGACGCTCCGAGCGCCGAAGCCGCCGATGCCGCGGAAGACCGTCGCGCCGGCGTAGCCCTCCTTGCGGAGCCGCTGGAGCAGCGCCATCCAAAGAGGCTGGTGGTGCCACTGGTCTGACTCGCCGATGAAGATCCGAACCAGGACCTGTTCCCCGTCGAGGATGCGCATGGCCCCTCCTTATCCTCCGAAGATCCCGCGGCCCGCGGCGACCCCCGCCAGTCCGGCGGCGAGGCAGCCGACGAAGGTGGCGGTCACGTTGGCGAGGGCGACGGGCCAGGAGCCGTCTTGCACGTAACGGATCGTCTCGTAGTTGAAGGTCGAATAGGTCGTGAAGCCGCCCATCACGCCGGTCGTCAGGGCGAGCCGCAAAGTCGGGGAGAACAGCGGGGTGGCGACGCCGACCTGCATGAGCAAGCCGAGCAGGAACGATCCGAGGAGGTTCACCGCGAGCGTGCCCCAGGGAAAGGCGGGTCCCAGGGCCGCGAGCGCCCATCCCGAAAGCAGGTAGCGCGCGCCGGTGCCCGCCGCGCCGCCGGCACAGATCCAGAGGAATCGCGTCATCGCGGTCCTTTCCCGGCGCGGCAGGCCAACAAAAAACTCCTACGACCAAGCCGCGTCGTAGGAGTCATTGGCTGGCGCGCACCAGCGGTTTCGGCGGACTCCACCGCCTTCTGTCGAGACCAACCTATCACGCTCGGCGCGTCACCCGTAGAGGCGCCGCCGTCGCCGTCCCGCCATCGCGCCGTGGATCGCCATGACGGGACCGAAGAGGAAGTAGGAGTAGCCCGCCAGGCCGACGAGGTTCACCGGCACAGTCAGCGCGATCACGATCGACACGAGGCCCACGCCCGCGGCCAGCAAGTGCGCGACGATGCTCGACTTCGTGTCGAAGGTCTCGACGGGCGTCAGCTCGAGAAGCCGGCGCCGGCGGTATGCGTGGGCGTACAGCAGGGCCATCAGCAGATACAGAGCGATGACTCCGGCGCCGTAGATCACGAACAGCGTCGGGGTCTGCGCGGGCTCGATCACCCTCTCGGCGCTTCCGTCCGGCCGCACGACGACCGGGGAGGCTCCGGTCAGATCCCCGAGGACCAGGTTGAAGACGAACTTCAGCGGATACACGTAGAACAGCGTCACGAACAGCAAGGCCGCATTGAGCCAGATCGTGGTGTTGTCCTGGAGACCGTACCGGCGGAAGAACACGTAGTGCTCGCGCCAGATCAGGATCAGCAGCGCGAAGCAGATCCCGAACGCGAAGAAGCCCCGCATCGTCGCGGCGAGCTCGTGGAACGTCCGCGGAACTTCGAGCGAGACGACGAGCAGTGTCATGGCGAAGGCGAAGACCGCGTCGGAGAACCCTTCCAGGCGGGTGATCTCACCCCCGCGCCAGCGGAAGCCGTCCCGGCGGCCGATGCCGGACTCGGCCAGGCGCTCGCGGACGGCGCGCGTCATCGAGCGAGCCCGGCGAGGCACGCCTCGGCGATGAAGAGGTCTTCGGCGCCGAGGCCCGTGAAGTCGGCGACCGTCACGCCCGCCCGGTCGTAGCCGCGCGACGCCTCGCAGAAGGCGCCGATCTCGACGGTCCGCGACTTCTCGGACGGAGCGTGTTGGAGCTCGCCGAGCTTCTCGCACTGTGAGAGCGAGTCCACGAGCAGGAGCGTGGCGCGGCGGAGGATCTCGGGATCCAGCTCCTGCTTGCCGGGAGAGTCGGCGCCCACGGCCGAGATGTGCGTGCCGGGGAAGACATCCGCCGCGCGCAGCACCGGTCCCCGGGAAGACGTCGCCGTGACGAGGAGCCGGGCGTTTGCCGCGACTTCGGCGGGCGTCCCGGCCGCGACGACGCGAATCCCCGGAAGCCGGACCCCGATGTCGCGCACGCAGGCGGCGGCGCGTTCGGGGTTGCGGCCCCAGACGTGGATCTGGGACAGCGGCAAAACCTCGGCGTGCAGCTCGGCCTGGAGGCGCGCCTGAATTCCCGTGCCGAGAACCCCCAGGACCGAGTCCGTGCGGCCGAGCTCACGGGCAACCATCGCCGAGACGGCCGCCGTGCGGAGGTCCGTCAGGTGTCCGCCGTCGTCGAAGTAGGCGTCGGTCTCGCCGGTCACAGCCGAAACGAGCACCACCATTCCGTAGGCGCGGGTGGCGAACGTGCCCGCCATCTTCAAGGCGAAGTGGCGGCCGCCCTGGCGGTAGCTCGACTTCATGTGCACTTCGCCGCCGCGGTCCTTCGCGAGGTACAGGTGCATGGGCATCGGCGTGTCGCATTCGCCCCGCGACTGCGCGATCACCGCCTTCCGCATCGCGTCGATCGCGGCGGCCGGGGAGACCGCGCGCCGGATCTCCTCGAACCCCACGATCCTCATGCCGCCAGGATCCTCCGCAGGGTGGGCAGGGCGACGTTGCGTCCCGAGATCACGGCGACCGCGGGGGAGTTCAGGCGCCCGGCCTTTCCGGTCCGGATCGCCGCGACGGTCACGGCAGAAGACGGCTCGATCAGGTACTGGTGGGTGTCGAGCACGAAGCGCACGGCGTCGAAAATCTCCTCCTCGGTCAGCAAGGCCACCCGATCGATGCGGGACTTCAGGACCTCGAAGCCCGTTTTTCCGATGCCGCCCTCGAGGCCGCCGGCCGCGGTCTCGACCGGCGGCAGCGTCAGGACGGCCTCGCCGCGCTCGAGCGAGAGGGCGAGCGCCGGGGAGAGGGCGTGCTGGCAGCCGACCACGCGCGATTCCGGAACCGCCGTTTTCGCGTAGAAGGCGAATCCGCCGGCCAGGCCCGCGCCCCCGACCGGCAGCAGGAACGTCCGCGCGTCGGGCGCGTCGTCGAGGACCTCCGCGGCGAGCGTGCCGCCGTTGGCGGCGAGGATGGCCTCGTCGTCGAAGGCGGTCACGTACGGCCGGCCCTCCCGGGCGGCCTGCGTCTTGGCGAGCCGTTCGGTCTCGTCGAAGCCCTCGAAGGCGGAGCGGAGGACCTCGGCTCCGAGGGCGAGCATGCCCCGGTACTTGGCTTCGTCGACGCTCTTCGGGACGTGGATCGTGGCCTTCAGGCCAAGCTCGCGGGCCACGTAAGCCACGGCCTTGCCGTGGTTGCCGGCCGAGCACGTGACGACTCCCCGAGCGCGTGCTTCCGGCGAGAGGCGCTCGATCGTGAAGAACGCTCCGCGGATCTTGAAGGATCCCGTCGTCTGGAAGCACTCGAGCTTGAGGGAGACGGGAACACCGGCGATCTCGGAGAGCTGCGGTGAGGGCTCGAGGGGTGTGCGCCGGATGCGCCCCTCCAGCGCCTTGCGCGCCTCCAGAATCAGGGCCATGTCGAGGGCGGGCACGGCGTCACTCTACTCCGAGGGCCGCGGCGATCCGGCCGCGCACGCGCTCCGCCAGCGCGGGAGCGTCGGCCGCGGAGAGGCCGGCCGTCGAGACCGGCGGGAGGACGGTGACCGAAGCCTGCGTGGTCCGAAACATCAAAGAGTGCTTCGGCAACGCCGTCTCGGTGCCGCGGATCGCCAGCGGCACGATGTCCACGCCGAGCTCGATCGCCAGACGAAAGGCGCCTTCGCGAAACTTGCCCAGGGCGCCGGGTGCGCCGCGCGTTCCCTCGGGGAAGACGACGACCGAGCTCTTGTCCAGGAGCCTCCGGCGCATTTCTTCGAGAGCCTTGCGTGCGCTCTCCTTGTCGCCGCGCTCGACGGCGATGTCCCCGGCCATCCGCATCTGCCAGCCCAGCAGCGGGATCTTGAAGACGGAGTCCTTGGAGAGGAACTTCATCTCCCAGGGGAGCAGAGTCAGGAGGAAGACGTCGGCGAGTGACTTGTGATTGGAGACGAAGAGGTACGGCCGCCGCGCGTCCGGGTGCACGTCGTCGAAGACGCGGAAGTCCCAGAAAGGGTTGATCCGCACGGCGAACGCCGCGGAGTTGCGGAGCAGGCGTCCCGCACGGTCACGGTTCGGGTCGGAGCGGCGCGTGACGAGGCGAAACAGCGCGACGGCGGGTGTCCAGGCGATGACGATGAGGACGTCCGCCACCCAGAGCAGGGCGGAAAGCGGAAGGGCGACGAGCGGAAGATCGAGGAGGCTCCGGCGGGGCTTCGCCACCGCGAGCTACAGGCACCTGTGGAGCTTCGTGGACGCTCCCCTCTTCAGGGTGAAGGGCCCGAAAGTCTTGCCGGAGCCGGGCAGGAGCACCTCGAGCGTCACCGTGTCGCCGTCCATCCGGCCGCGATAGCGCGCCTTCTCCGC
>JBASRI010000608.1:0-4300 GCA_049273755.1 Thermoanaerobaculia bacterium | reverse complement strand
GCCTCGCGCCGCGAGCGCCGCGGCTCAGAAGCGTGCCGGCGGCGCCCGCGCCGAGCAGCTTCAGGGCGGAACGCCTGGAGATCCCCGCCGGTCGGTCGTTCCTCATGCCCGTCCCCTCCTGGGAATCAGCAACACTCCCAGCGCGATGGTCACCGCCGTTTCCGCGCCGAGGATGAGGGCCTCCTTCAGGGGCTCCTGGCTCGTGGGCGACGGCGCGAAAAACAGCACGCACGCTCCGAAAATGTAGAGCGTGCAGACCCAGGACGCGACGGCCGCCGCCGCCGGGCCTCCCGGGAGCCGGTAGGGACGAGGCTGGTCCGGCCTCCGCTTACGAAGCACCAGGAAGGCCGGAAAAACCAGCAGGTAGCACAGGAGGAGGCACAGCGCCGTCAGTCGGAAGGTCATCCAGAAGATGTTCGACTGACTGCTGGAGAGGAGCGTGCCCCCGACGAGGAGACCCGTGGAGACGAAGCCCATCGCGACGAACGCGAGATACGGCGTCTTGAAACGGGGGTGCAACCGGCCGAGGGCCGCGGGAAGCACTCCCTCCTCCGCCGCGACGGCGGCAACGCGGTTGGAGCCGAGGCTCCACGTCACGACGTTGGCCACGCAGGCGTAGAGGAACCCGATTCCGAGCAAGAACACCACCGTGTCTCCGGCGCGGCCCCACTCCCTCCCGAGAATGGCGAGCGCGTCCCAGGTCCCGGTTACGATCGAGAGCTTCCCGATCGGAACCGCGAAGAGAATCCCGCCGATGGCGAACGAGTAGAGGATCGCGATCAGCGCTCCGGACCAGAAGATGACCCTCGGGACGTCGCGCTTCGGGTCCCGCATCTCTCCTCCGGCGGAGCTCATGAGCTCGAAACCGAACGTCGAGTAGAGGAGAGCCGGAAGGTATGCCAGGGTGTCGTTCCACTTGGGAGCGAACGCCGACAGCGAGAAGGCGTTGGCGGGCGACCGCCCGCGGAAGAGTGCCGACAGGCCCAGCACGCCGAGCGCGAGGAAGATGAGAGCCTTGACCACGGCGCCGAGGTTGGGCACCCACTTCGAGACTTCGAGCCGAACGATGCCGACGGCGACCGTGAGCCACGTCAGAACGATGGCGATCCCGGCTTCCTGCCAGGGCGAGTGGGTCTTCAGGAAGATCTGGCCGAACGTGCCGGCGAAGATCAAGTAGACCGACGGGATCCAGTATGCGTTGCAGATCCAGTACATCCAGGCGACCATCGATCCCCAGCGCGGCCCGAACGCCTCCCGGACCCAGATGTAGACGCCCCCTTCTCCCGGCCAGGCCGAGCCCAGCTCGGCAGTGATCAAGCCGTAGGGGATGAAGAAGACCGTCATCGTGATGACCCACCACGAGAACCAGGCGGCGCCCATGGCGGCGGACGAGGCCAGGGTGTCGATCGTCAGAATGGCGCAGACCGTGAAGAGGACGAGGTCCCAACGTCCCAGCACCCGTTCCAGGGCCGGGGACGGCGGGGTTGCCGCAAGGGTTCCGGTCTCAATCTTCGACATGGGGGCGTCTGGTCGGCCCATCGTATCGCAAACTACGCAGCCTGCAAGACTTCCAGTCGTTCGGATGGCCCTTCCGCGGACCCTCATGATAGGCTCTGCCCTCCTTCGTCAGAGCCAACCGGTTCGTGAATCATGGCTAGCTCGATCCGCTTGAAGACCGCCGTCCCGGGGCCCCGCTCCCGGGAGCTCGCCGTCCGGCGGGACCGGGCCGTCCCCAAGGGCATCGGCCACTCCACTCCGGTCTACGCCGAAAGCGCCCGGGGGGCCCTCCTGACCGACGTCGACGGCAACGTCCTGATCGACTTCGCCGGCGGCATCGGGACTCTCAACGCCGGCCACACCAACCCGGAAGTCGTCCGCGCCGCCGCGGCCGCCCTCGAGAAGATGACGCACACGTGCTTCTCGGTCGCCCCCTACGAGGCCTACGTCGCCCTGGCCGAGAAATTGAATGCGATCACACCCGGCGCCTTCGCCAAGAAGACCATGCTGGCCAACAGCGGCGCCGAGGCCCTCGAGAATGCCGTGAAGATCGCCCGCCACGCCACCGGTCGAGAAGCCGTCGTCGTCTTCGAGCACGCCTTCCACGGACGCACCCTGCTGGCGCTCACGATGACCAGCAAGGTCCGGCCCTACAAGTTCGGGTTCGGTCCCTTCGCGCCCGAGGTTTACCGTCTCCCGTTCCCCTACGAGTACCGCGGGCACTACGTCGGCCCGGAGCGTACCGAGGAGGCGCTCGACGAGTTCTTCAAGACGCAGGTCGCCGCGGAGAAGGTCGCCTGCGTCGTCCTCGAGCTCGTCCTGGGCGAGGGCGGTTTTGTCGTCGCGCCGAAAAAGTACGTAGACATCCTGGCGGGCCGCTGCCGGGAGCACGGAATCCTGCTCGTCGTCGACGAGGTGCAGACGGGCTTCGGCCGGACCGGCCGCATGTTCGCGAGCGAGCACTACGGCCTCGAGCCGGATCTCCTGACGATGGGCAAGTCGCTCGCCGGAGGGATGCCGCTCTCGGCGATCACCGGCCGCGCCGAGATCATGGACAGCGCGCAGGTCGGCGGCCTGGGCGGCACTTACGCCGGAAACCCCGTCGCCTGCGCCGCGGCGCTGGCGGCCGTCGCGTTCATCGAGGGGAACGGCCTGCCCGAGCGGGCCGCCGCGATCGGCCGGATCGTGCAGGAGCGCTTCCGCGGTCTTGCCGAGCGCTTCCTCTTCATTGGCGACGCCCGGGGGCTCGGCGCGATGCGGGCGCTCGAGCTCGTCAAGGACCGCTCCACGAAGGAGCCCGACAAGGAACGCACCGACCGCGTCATCCGGAAGGCCTACGAGAACGGTCTCGTGCTGGTGGGCGCCGGAACCTATGGAAACGTCATTCGCACCCTCATGCCTCTCGTCATCTCCGACGGCGAGCTGGCCGAGGGCCTGGACGTGCTGGAACATGCGCTTGCGACCGCGTAGACACCGCCGCCACCTCTTCTGCGTCGGGGACTCTTAGCCGCGATCTTCCAACCGCGGCCGAGAGTCTCACAGACGAGGAATCGGGGGCGCACATGGACACGAAAGAACTCATCCGGGAATCGCAGCGGTGGCTGGACATCATCTCCGCGCGGGAGCTCACGCCCGAGCAGCTCCAGAAGATCTCCAAGGATACCGTCGACAACTTCAACTTCTATTACAACCGCGGGTACCTCGAGTACCGCAAGTCCATCGTCGAGATGCAAGACGAGCCGGCCCTGGAGTGGACCGGCGAAGGCTCGACCTTCCAGGACCTCGCGGGCCGGACGTACATCGACTGCCTCGGAGGCTACGGCATCTACAGCGCCGGCATCCGCCATCCCAAGGTGGTCCGGGCCGTGGCCGATCAGCTCGCCCGGATGCCGCTCTCCAGCCAGGAGCTCCTGGACCCGCTCCGGGGGGCGCTCGCGGAGCTGCTGGGCGAGATCACGCCGGGAGACCTGCAGTACTCCTTCTTCATCAACAACGGCACGGACGCCGTCGAGGGGGCCATCAAGCTCGCGCGCCTCTTCACGGGGAAGACCAACTTCATCAGCTCGCTGCGCGGCTTTCACGGCAAGAGCTGCGGCTCGCTGTCCCTGCTGGGTAAGTGGGAGTACCGGGAGCCGTTCCTCCCGCTCCTGCCCGGGATCCATTTCGTCGAGTTCGGGGACGCCGAGGCGGTCGAGGACGAGCTCTACAAGGCCGACCAGACAGGCAAGGGCATCGCCGCCGTGATCATGGAGCCGATCCAGGGCGAGGCCGGCGCGATCGTGCCGCCCGACGACTTCTGGCCCAGGATTCGAAAGGCCTGCGACGAGTACGGAGCGCTCCTGATCGCCGACGAGGTGCAGACGGGCCTGGGACGCACCGGCAAGCTCTTCGGCGTGGATCACTGGGGCGTCGTGCCCGACATCATGTGCCTGGGCAAGGCCATCGGCGGCGGCGTCATGCCCCTGTCCGCGTTCATATCGACGCCCAAGATCTGGGCGGTGCTCGAAACAAACCCCTTCATCCATTCCTCGACCTTCGGCGGCAACCCTCTGGCCTGCGCCGCCGGAATCGCGGCCATCAACGTCACGCTCGAAGAGGACCTGCCCGGCCAGGCGGCGGCCAAGGGCCAGCAGCTGCTGGCCAGCCTGATCCGGCTGAAGATGCGGTACGACCGGATCATTCGCCGAGTCGGCGGACGGGGACTGCTCCTCGGCCTGGAGTTCGCCAACACCGAGGTCGGCTACCAGATCGTCGCGGGCCTCTTCCGCCGCGGCGTCCTCGTGGCGGGCACGCTGACCAACTC
>JBASRI010000604.1:0-3006 GCA_049273755.1 Thermoanaerobaculia bacterium | reverse complement strand
CCTCCCTCCCTTCGGTCGGGAGACTACTCGCGCCGCGAACTGTTGGGAGAGTGCCGCTGACAATCCCCCTCTCCCCCAGCGAAGGAAAGGGTGAAGGGGGCCGCCCTATTTCGTCGCCCGCTGGATCTCGATGTTGCCGTTCGAGTCCGTGATCGTCAGCGGACACTTTCCGTCGCCGATACGGCCCTCCAGGATCTCGGTGCTGGGCGAGCCGGAGATCGTCAGGGGCAGCTCGCTGCGGATCTTGCCGAAGGACGTGCGGGCTCCGACTGTGTAGCCCGCGCCCTCCGGCAGGAACACGCGGATCGGGCCGAAGGAGTTCTTGAGCGAGATCGGCGCGCACGCGCCGGGCTTCGGGGCCGCGACACGGACCTCGATCGAGCCGTTGGAGTTGTCCACGTCGACGCGGCCTCCGACGCCGTCCACCAGAACCTGCGAGAAGGAGGTCCGGATGTTGGCCGCCCCCTGAATCGCCGACGCCCGGACGGCGCCGTTGCCGTTCTCGACGGTCAAATCTCCCTGGATCCGGTCGGCCTCGGCGAGGCCGAAGCTCGTGCGGATGTTCGTCGCCCCGCCGATGTCGGCGGCGGACACTTCGCCGTTCTGCGCCCGGACCCGCAGGCCTTTCTTGATCTTCGTCGCCCGGATCTTGCCAAAGGAGCCCTCGAGCTCGGCGGACCCGGAAACCCCGTCCACCGTGACCGCCCCGTTGTTGTTGGTGACCGAGGTGTCGCCGGAGACCCCGGAGGCCACCACGGACCCGAAGGAGTTCGTGATCGTCAGGTTGCCCGTCACCTCCGCGGTCTCCACGCTCCCGTTGGCCCCCGAGATCTGGACCGCGCCCTGGATCTTGCGGGCCGTGATGCTGCCGAAGCGGTTCCGAATCACGACAGGCCCGCCGATCTCCGCCACGACGATCGAGCCGTTGGCGCCGGTAACGTCCGCAGGCCCCGCGTTGTGCACGAGCTCGATCGCGCCGAAGCTGGCGTCGATCCTGGACATTCCCTTCCCGTCGCGGACCGCGACCTTGCCGTTCGCGTTGGACACGTTCGTGTCCGCCTTGACTCCGTCGATCGTGACGTCGCCGAACTTGTTGCGCGCCGTCACGGGCATGGTCTCGGGCACGACGATGTCGTAGTCCACGGCGAACGAGATGTGACTCGTGCCCGAAAAGTGCCACGTCTTCTCGGGGTAGCGGGTGCGGACCACGACCGCGGCCCCGGTGTCCTCGACCGAGATCGCGATGCCCTCGCCGAACTTCTGCGCCTCCTCGGCGTCCGAGGAGGACACCGAGATGTGCGCCTTCACGCGGATCTCGGGAAGCTTGTGCGTCCCGATGCGAACCGCGCCCTGGCTGTGTTCGATGTCGAGCCGCTGGCCCGGCTTGACCGTCAGCGTTTTCGAGAAGTCGCGGTCCAAGTCGGACCGCGGTTCGCGCTCGGCGTGGGCGGGCACCGCCGCCAAGAGGAGCGCCGCGAGAGCGGCCCAGGCGATGCGGGAGGAAACACGGATCATGATTGGACCTCTTTCATCAGGTTCTGAAGGGTCTGCTGTTTTTCGCGGTACATCGCGAGCAGCTCCCGGCGAAGGTGCGTGTTGAAGCGGTTCTGCTCGATGCCCGACCTCAAGTCCGCGATCGCGGAGTCGAGCAGCGCGAGCTTCTCCCGGTAGTTGAGCATCACGGGCGACCTGGCCGACGCCAGGCGCGGCTCGGCGAGCCTCGAAAGCTTTTGGATCGAAGCCAGGTACTGCCTCTCGGCCGTCTCCACCTCGTCGACGGCTCGCTCCGTCAGGAGCGGGTTCTTCGTCGTCTGCCACTGGGTCAGGGGTTCACGGCCTCGGCTGTTGCGAAAAACCCAGAGGCCCGCCGTCGCGATGACGAAAAGCGATGCGATCGCGATCCCCGGAAGCAGGCGGGCCCAGAGGCGGTAAACGCTCGTGCCGGCCTCCGGGGTCTCAGGGCGCCGCTGTGACTGCTCGGCGAGCGCCTGGTGGATGGCAGGCCAGAGGCCGGGCGCGGCCCAGCGCTTCTTCAGGGCCGCGGCGCCGCCCGAGATTTGCGTCCACTCCTCCAGCTCCCGGCCGCAGGCGGGGCAGCTTTCGGCGTGCTCTTCGAAGGCGGCGAAGAGCTCGGGAGCGTTGCCTCGCAGGGCCTTCTCGAGATCGCGGCAGCCGGCCTTCACGACGCCTCCGCCGGAGCGAAGGCGCCGGTCGCCCGTAGCGTCTGCTGGAGCCGGCGCTTGGCGCGGAAGAGAAACGTTCGAGACGTGGCCTCGGGGACCTCGAGGATCTCGCCCGCCTCGCGGTGCGAGAAGCCCTCGACCTCGCACAGCAGAAACGCTGCGCGCTCACGCGCCGGCAGCCGGCGCAGCTCCGCCTCGATTGCGAGACGGAGCGGGTGATCGGACTGGCCGGGCGAGGCCAGCGCGATCTTCGCCGGCAGCGGAGCCTCGGCCCGGCGGCTTCGGCGGCGCATCTGGTCGTAGCAGGTGTTGACGAGGATCCGGTAGATCCACGTCGTCACGGAGGCACCCCCGCGGAATCCCGAAGCGCCGCGATAAACCTTCAGAAACGTCTCCTGCACCGCGTCTTCCGCGTCGGCGACACTTCCGAGAAGATTTGCCGCGATCGACTTCATGCGCTCCCCGTGTTTCTGGAACAACTGCTCGAAGGCCGGTAGGTTCCCTTCTGCCAGCTCCGAGACCGCCACATCTTCGCGGGTACGGAAGTCGGTGCCTGACAGAGCGAACTCCTTTGCGGTCTGTGTGATGTGAGGGGGCCGGTCCAGACTACACCCGCCTCTTCCGACGCCGAGAGGGCCATGTTCCGGCTTCTTAGACGGCCGGGCGAGGCGTTTCGTTTTGAGGCGGGGTTGTTGGGCGGGACGGTCCGCCCACCAGCGGACGACCCACGGCAGTGGGAGACGCCGTCCGCGGGACGGCGGCAACCCAGCCCCGCCCTACGGATTACCGACCCAACGTAGGGGCGGCCCTTGCGGCCGCCCCA
>JBASRI010000602.1:0-3288 GCA_049273755.1 Thermoanaerobaculia bacterium | reverse complement strand
GCGTCCTCCTGAATGAAGGCATCGGCGACACGGTCCGCATCTCGCTCACCCCGCGTCCGGGCGGCGACAGGCGCGAGGAGGTCTACGCGGCGTGCGAGCTGCTGCAGTCGCTCGGCATCCGCGCCTTCGCGCCGAGCGTGACGGCCTGCCCTGGCTGCGGCCGCACGACCTCGACCACGTTCCAGGAGCTCGCCGAGCGCATCCAGGGATACATCCGCGACCAGATGCCGGTCTGGAAGCAGGAGCGCGAGGGTGTCGAGAACATGACACTGGCCGTGATGGGCTGCGTCGTCAATGGGCCCGGCGAGTCGAAGGCCGCCTCGATCGGCATCTCGTTGCCCGGTACCGGCGAGGAGCCGCACTGCCCCGTCTACATCGACGGCCAGCACTTCACGACCCTGAAGGGCACGTACGAGGAGCTGGCGGCCGCGTTCCGAGCGCTCGTGGACGACTACGTCGCGACGAAGTACGCCCGCAAGGAAGCCGCGCGCCCGGTCACTGCGTAGAAGGCGACCGCAGGGCCGCTCTCCCCTATCTGCGGGCGAGCCCCGACCGCCAGTCCGACACCAGGCGAATCTGCGCCGACGCGCTTCCTTCGACGGGCACCGCGATCAGAAGCCTTTTCCCGTCGCGCGTGACGTCGAAAACTCCCCGCGGCACCGGTTTGCCACCGAATATCGGACGCGGTGGACCGATCACTAGCGAGGCTCCGCGGACTTCGAGGTCCACCGCGAAGAGCTTTCCGTCGGGCGGCTGGCTGTAGACGATGCCGCGGTCTCCGAGCCACTTGCCGGCGGTCGCGCCCGAGGTCGAAACCTGCCGCTTCTCACCCAGCCCGGGAAACGGCACGACGTAGAGCTCACGCCGCCCCGACTCGCTCGAGACGTAGAGAAGCCAGTTCCCGTCTTTCGAGATCGAGCCGTTCAGGAACTCGTCCGGATCTGTCGCCACCAGCGTCCGAGCCTTGCGGTCTCCCTCGAGCGACAGAACGGAGATCTCGACGCCGCCCGTCTTGGGATCCTGCACGCGCAGGAGCATCCGCTTCCCGTCCGGAGACCAGGAAAGGGGCCAGATGTTGGTCTTGGCCGGCCAGATGATTTTCGTCTCCGAACTGCCGTCGGCGGCCTTGACGCCGATGCCGCCGCCGGCGGAGTCGCCGAAGGCGATCTGGCTCCCGTCCGGCGACCAGACGGGAAAGTTGTTGCCTTGATCTCCGAACGTGAAGCGAGAGCCCACCCCGCGGCCGACCTCGTAAAGCCAGACCTCCGGCTTGGTACCCGCACTACCGAGCACAGTCGCCGCTACCCGCTGCGAATCGGGCGCGAGCGCCACGGAGCCGAAGTTCGCGGCCTCTCCGAGTCTGCCGAGCTCCTTTCCGTCGACGTCGAACCACGTCAGGAGGCTCCTGCGGACCGCTCCGCTGCTCTGAAAGACGAGCCGCCCCGTGTTGGAAACCGTGAAGTTGCCGAACCAGCGCAGCGGCTGAAACAGAATGCCTTCGGCAATCGGAACCGCCGGGCCCGTGGTCTTCATGCTCGATGGATCGAGCGGCTGCGCCAGGAGGTTGCCGTCGCGGACGAAGAGCAGATGTCCGGGCTCCCCGAAGCGTCCCTCGCTGTTCTCTCGGGCCACGAGCGTCGACTTGCCGGTCGCAAGGTCGAGGGCCTCGATGGCGCTCTGCTTGTCCCGGTCCGACGTCTGGCTTCCGGAGAAATAGAGAAGGCGCTTCCCGTCCGGCAGGAAGAAGGGGTTCCTATGGGTCGCGCCCGGTTGTTCCGTCCGCGTCAGCGGCGCCGGGGTGCCGCCGGCCGCCGACACCTTCCAGAGACCGCCGAACGGCGCGGGCGCGAAGGCGATGACGTCGTCGACGCTCCAGCTCGCTCCGCGGCCGTCGGCGGCGTCGCAGATCACCTGCACGGCTCCGCCCGACGCCGGGACCCTCTTCAACTTGTGTTGCGCGAAGAAGCCGATGGACCGACCGTCGGGAGACCAGAACGGAATCACCGCGTCGTCGGTGCCGGCGAGCGGTTGAACCCCGAAGCCGTCCATTCGCCGGACCCAGAGCTGGCGCTTCCCGTCGGAGCCCGTGGCCGCGAGGGCGAGCGTCGTTCCGTCGGGCGAAAGGGCCAGCGACTGATTGAACAGCTCGAGATCCATCTGCGGGGGCAGGTCAATCGACGCGCGGAGGACCTCCGCTTCGGGCGCGCGCCGCAAGAGTCTGCCCGCCGCGAAGCCCGCAGCCGCCAAGAGCAGCGCGGCCGCCCATGGCAGCCAGGCGCTTTTCCTGCGCCGCGACGGCAGGACCGGCGCAGCGATGCCGCTGGCCGAGCCGCCCTCCGCGATCCACTTCAATTCGCTGCCGAGATCTCCGGCGTTCTGCCACCGATCCTCGGGATCCTTCGACAGCGCCTTGCGGATGACACGGTCGAGCGCCGGCGGCGACGTCGGCAGCACGGCAGAGACCGGCGCCGGCTCCTCCTTCATGATCGAGGAGATCAGCGACGCCTGCGAAGAGCCCGAGAAGGCCTTCCTCCCCGTCGCCATTTCGTAGAGGACGCAGCCAAAGGCGAAGATGTCGGTACGGCCGTCGGCCTCCTTGCCTTCGAGCTGCTCGGGCGCCATGTACTGGAACGTCCCCAGGATCGTGCCCTCCTGCGTCAGGTTGTCGCCCGTGCCCATGACCGTCGGAAGAGACGTGGCACCGGAGGCCTTCATCGGCTGCGCCATCGCCTTGGCCAGGCCGAAGTCCAGAAGCTTCACGCCCGACTTCGTCAGCATCACGTTGCCGGGCTTCAGGTCCCGGTGCACGATCCCCTGCCGGTGGGCTTTGTCGAGCGCGTCGGCGATCTCGACACCGAACTTGAGAGTCTGCGCGAGCGGCAGCGAGCCCTTCGCGAGCCGGTCCGAGAGCGTCTCGCCCTCGAGATACTCCATGACGAGGTACTCGGTCTCGCCCTCGCGCCCGACGTCGTAGAGCGCGCAGATGTGCGGATGCGAGAGCTGCGAGATCGTCTTCGCCTCGCGCTCGAACCGCTGGCGCACTTCCGGAGAGGACGAGAGATGCTGCGGAAGGACCTTGATCGCGACGATGCGCTCGAGACGCGTGTCCCGCGCCTTGTACACCTCTCCCATCCCGCCCGCGCCCAGAGACGCGAGGATTTCGTAGGGGCCGAGTTTCGTTCCGGCAGCAAGACTCACGTCAGCCGATCCCCATCAAGCGAGCAACTTCCGTGGCACTCCCCCCTGTCGTTCGCGGCGCGAATAGTCTCCCGACCGAAGGGAGGGAGG
>JBASRI010000594.1:0-1500 GCA_049273755.1 Thermoanaerobaculia bacterium | reverse complement strand
CCGTCGCGCCGCGCTACGAGGTGACGAAGCTGATCTCCGAGAAGCGGGAGGAGCTCGCCGCGGTCGCCGGCGCCTCGGCCCGGGACCGGCTCGGCGAGAACGGCATCGTTCTGAAAGAGGTCCTCGTCGGCGACCTGGTGCTGCCGGACGAGTTCGAGAAGGGGCGGCTCGCCATGGTGGACGAGGTCCAGCACACCGAGCGCCTCGAAGTGACGTTGAAGCGCAAGACCAAGGAGATCGAAGAGACGCGCCTGACCGCCGAGGCGCAGAAAGCGCGGCAGATCCAGGAGGCGGAGGCGACGGCCGCGCAGCACGTGATCGCCGCTCGCGCGGAGGCCGACGCGATGAAGCACGTGCTGGCCTTGAAGGAGAAGCAGATCCAGCAGAAGAAGCTGGAGGCCGAAGCCGAGCGGCAGTCGATCGTCCAGCGCGCCCAGGCGGCCGCCGAAGCCTCCAAGATCCAGTCGCAGGCCGACGCCGAGCGGCGCAAGGTTCTGGCCGACGCCGAGGCCTACGCCACGCGCGTCACGTCGCTGGCGCAGTTCGAAAACCTTGAGCGCGAGGCGCGGTTGGTGTCGGAGAACCCGCTGATCGTGCCGAAGACCTTCGCCGACCGCCTCTCCGACCGGGTGCAGGTCATCCTGACGCCCTCAATCGGAGGCGAGGCCTTCACCGGAGAGGTCTTCAAGCGCGTCGTCAACGGCCAGCCTGCCGTCGAAGCGCCCGCGGATCAGCCCGCGACGGTGGCCGCGCGCCGCAAAACCGCGGGATCCAGGTGAACGCCATGGTCGAGAACCCCGAAACGCCAGAGAGGTCTGAGGAGGACGTCATGATGAAAGAGATCGCTCGCATCTTCGTGCCCCGGATCCTGATCGCCGTCGCCCTGTCGGTCCTGATCTCCGTCGCCTGTTCGGTCGCGCTCGGCGAGACGCCAGGCGAGGCTCCCGGCTCGGACGTCTTCACCACGCCCCGAGAGGCGCTCCTGCGCGAGAAGCCGTCGTTGCAGACGAAGATCGTGGCCAAGCTGCCTCAGGGCTCGCGCCTGACGCTGATCGAAGCCCGAGGGGCGTTCCTTCGCGTCGAGGCCCCGGGCCAGCCGCCGGTCTGGATCGCACGCGACGTCGTCGTGATCTTCCCGCCCGACGCCCGCGCGGCGCGAGACCTCGTGATGATCGGCCGGAGCTTCGGCCGGAACGACACGAACCGGCGCCTCGCCGCTGCCCTTCTGCAGCGCGCCTCCGAGCGCCTGAGGGGCGCGAAGACGCCGGATCCCGAGGTGGAGGTCCTGCTCGGCGAGACTGTCGAAGGCCTCGCCGCTTCGGGGCCGCCGTTCTCCAAGGAGCTCGGCGTCGTCGAGCGGCAGGGCGTCTCCGGCCCTCGCGGCGTCTACGACGGATCGGCGTTTGGGAGGGCGCTCGAGATCCTCGCGACCGATAAGGGAAACGAGCATTGTGCCCTTCGCGAGCGCGCGCTGGCCGGCGCCCTGCGCGCCCGATACCC
>JBASRI010000589.1:0-6510 GCA_049273755.1 Thermoanaerobaculia bacterium | reverse complement strand
CTCCCGACGCAGGCGGTCCCCCGAGACGCCGCGGAACGCGCCGGAGGCGATCGCGGCGCGGATCGCGGTCCGCGCGGAGGGCGCGATGCGAAACCCCAACCGGTTCGCGTAGCGCACCGCGCGCAGAGCGCGTGTCGGATCGTCTTGCGGCGAGAGCGCGTGCAGAAACCGGATGACCCCCCGGGCGAGGTCCGCGCGGCCGCCGAAGGGGTCCACGAGCCGACGGCCGGGCGCGACCTCCAGGGCGAGCGCGTTGACCGTGAAGTCGCGCCGTCGCAGGTCCTCTTCGATCGGGCCGCCGGACGTTACATCGGGTAGAGCGCCCGGCCCGGCGTACGTCTCGCGCCGGGTCGAGGCCACATCGAGCCGGTCTCCGGAGGGAAGCTCGAGCGTTGCGGTGCCGAAGCGGCCGTGGGCGCGGCGCGAGGCCGAAAGTGCCTCGGCCAGCGAGCGCGAGTATGCCTCGGCGTCGCCCTCGACCGCCAGATCAAGATCCTTGACCGGCCTGCCGAGGAGGAGGTCCCGGACGACTCCTCCCGCGAGGTACACGCGTTCGCCGCGGTCGCGCCCCAGCGCCCGCGCAACCTCGACGGCCGGCCGGAGGCGCGCCGGAAGCCGCGAGAGCGCCGTGCTAGAAGACGTACTCGACGGACCCCTCCCCCGCCAGAGCCTGGATCTCGCTCGTGAGCCGGGGGGAAGGCGCAATTCGCATCGAGTCGGCCGTCTTCAACGTCGCTTCGAACTCCCCCGGCCGGATGAGCCGGATCGAGACCGGAGTCGTCCCCGGGTGCAGCCGCAGCCGCTCCTGGAGGCGCGCGAGAACGTTCTCGTCGGCGTACGCCAGGTTGACGCGGATGGCGAGCTCGCGCGCGCGGCGCTCGCGAATCCCTTCGAGCGGCGTGATCTCCTGGACCGTCAGCTCGAGTGAGCCGCCGGACTCGCGCACGACCGCCGTCGCGAGCACCGGCAGGTCGTCACAGACCCAGCCCTGCACCTTCTCGTAGAGGCTGGCGAAGATCGCCACGGGCAGGCTGCCGCTGGTGTCCTCCAGCGTGGCCTTGAGCATCGTCTTGCCCTCGTTGATGCCCTTCTTGATCTTCTGCTTCTTGAGGTTGACGAGCACTCCGGCCACGCGCACCGACTGCTCGACGCGCCCGGACAGGTCTGCGATGCGCGACTCGGCGAAGCGCTCGATCTCCTCGGCGAAGCGGGTCAACGGATGGCCGGTGACGTAGAAGCCGAGCGTGTCCTTCTCCCCCTTGAGCTTCTGGTCGAGCGCCCATTCCGGCTGCTCCGGGAAGGCGTCCGACGTCGGGCCCTCCTCCAGGGCGGCCCCGGCGAACAGGTTCGACTGGCCCAGCTCCGACTCCTCGCGCTGGCGCGCCGCTCCGGCGAGCACGCGCTCGGCGGCCGCGGAAAGCGTGGCGCGGTTCTTGCCGAGGGAGTCGAACGCACCCGCCGCAATGAGGGCGTCGAGGGTTCGTTTGTTGACGAGGCGGGAGTCCAGGCGCTCGGCGAATTCGGTGAAGGAAGCAAACGGGCGCTCGCGGCGCTCCTCGAGGATCGCCTGCGCGGCGGCCTCCCCAACTCCCTTGATGGCCGCCAGCCCGAAGCGGATCGCGGCGCCGACGGCCGCGAAGCTCTCGGCCGACTCGTTGATGTCGGGAGGCAAAACCGCGATCCCGGACTCCTGACAATCCCCCAGGATCTTGACGATTCCGTCCGTCGAGCCGATCTCGGAGGAGAGGTTGGCCGCGAAGAAGTCGACCGGATAGTGGGCCTTGAGAAACCCGGTCTTGTAGGCGACCAGTGCGTAGGCCACGGCGTGCGACTTGTTGAAGCCGTAGCGCGCGAAGGGCTCGATGAGAGACCAGAGCTCCTGGGCCTTCTTCTTGGAGGTTCCGTGCTCGACTGCCCGCCGGATGAACTTCTCGGCCTCGGCCTGCATGATCTCGCGTTTCTTCTTGCCGATCGCCTTGCGGAGCAGGTCGGCCTCGGCCAGGGAGTAGCCCGCCACCGCCTGCGCGATGCGCATGACCTGCTCCTGGTAGACGAGGATCCCGAGAGTCTCCGCCAGGATCGGCTCGAGCTCGGGCAGAGGGAAGCTGACCCGGCTCGTCCCGCTGCGGCGGCGCACGTAGTCTTCGACGGTGCCCGCGTCGAGCGCCCCCGGGCGGTAGAGCGCGTTGAGCGCGGCCAGGTCGACGAAGACGCGGGGCTTGGCCCGCCGGAGCAGGTCGCGCATGCCGCCCGAGTCGAACTGGAAGACGCACGCGGTCCTGCCCGAGCGGAAGAGCTCGAAGGTCGGCTCGTCATCGAGCGGCAGGTGGTCCATGTCGAGCGTCACGCCCAGCCGCTCGCGAACGGCGGCCACCGTCGCCTCGATCACGTCGAGGGTGATGAGGCCCAGGAAGTCGATCTTGAGCAGCCCCATCTTCTCGACGGCGTTCATGTCGAATTGCGTCGTGATTTCGTCCTTGTTGGTGCGGTAGAGCGGAAGGTACTCGGTGATGGGTCGCGGCGCGATGACGACGCCGGCGGCGTGCATGCCGGCGTGCCGCGACAGGCCCTCGAGGCGCTCGGCGATCCGGACGACCTTGGCCACCGATTCGTCGGAGCGCATCGCCTCCTTCAGGCCGGGCGAGTCGCGGAACGCGCGCTCGAAGTTGACGTCCGGCCCGTCGGGCACCATCTTGGCGATCCGGTCCCCGAGGGCGACCGGCAGCGAGAGCACCCGCGCCACGTCGCGCACGGCGAGCTTGGGCTTGAGCTGCGAGAAGGTCACGATCTGCGCCACGTTCTCGCGCCCGTACTTCTTCGTCACGTAGTCGATGACCTCGCCGCGCCGCGCCTGGCAGAAGTCGATGTCGATGTCGGGCATCGAGATGCGCTCGGGGTTCAGGAAACGCTCGAAGAGCAGGTCGTAGCGGAGCGGGTCGATCTCGGTGATCCGAAGCGCCCAGGACACGATCGAGCCCGCGGCGCTTCCTCGGCCCGGGCCCACCGCGATGCCGATCTCGCGGGCGTGTCGGATGAAGTCCGAGACGATCAGGAAATAGGACGGGAAGCCCATCTTCTCGATCACGCCGATCTCGTACTCGAGCCGCTCGCGGTACTTCTCGGGGGCGATGCGCTCGACGCCCGCCGGGGATTCCCCGGCGAGCTCGGCGAGCCGCCGATCGAGCCCCGCGCGGGCCAGATCGCGGAAGTATTCGGCCGGCGGCCGGCCCCCCGGCGCGGCGAAGGTCGGCAGATGGAGCCCTTCGGTGTCGAACGAGACCGCGCAGCGCTCGGCGATCGCCACGCTGTTGGTCACCGCCTCCGCGCTCCAAGAGCGGAAGCGCGCCTTCATCTCGTCGGGATCCTTGACGTAGAACTCGTCGTTGTAGAAGCGCATGCGCCGCTCGTCCTCGAGCGTCTTGCCCATCCCGATGCAGAGGAGGACCTCGTGGGGGAAGGCGTCGTCCCGGCGGAGGTAGTGGCTGTCGTTGGTCGCCACCGCGGGCGCGTCGGTCTCCTTCGAAAGCCGCAGCAGGTCCGGCACGATCGCGGTCTGCTGGGGCAGCCCGTGGTCCATGATCTCCACGAAGAAGTTGTCCTTGCCGAAGATCTCTTCGTACTCCAGGAATGCCTTTTTCGCGGCCGGGTAGTTGCCGCGGGACAGCGCCCCGGCCACCTCGCCCTTGAGGCAGCCCGACAGCCCGATCAAGCCCTCCGCGTGCTCGCGCAGCAGCGCCTTGTCCATGCGCGGACGGTGGTAGAAGCCGGTCAGGTAAGCCTCCGAGACCAGGCGGACGAGGTTTCGATAGCCCTTCTGCGTCGCGGCCAGCAGCGTCAGGTGGTAGGCGTAGCCCTCCCCCGACTCGCTGGCGGCGGTGGCCTCGCGGTCCCTCCGGTCGGCCGGCGCGATGTACGCCTCGACTCCGATGATGGGACGAATCCCGTTCTGGAGTGCCTCGTGGAAGAAGTGGAAGGCGCCAAACATGTTGCCGTGGTCGGTGACGGCCACCGCGGGCATGCCGAGCTCGGCGATGCGCTTGCAGAGCTCGGGCAGCCGGTTCGCGCCGTCGAGCAGAGAGTACTGGCTGTGGAGATGAAGGTGGACGAAGTCGCCGGGCATCGAGTTCGATTCTAGTCGGGATAGTCTCTCTCGCAAACAGGAGAACCGGATGCTCGCGGTCGCAATCTTCTTGCTCGTCTCGAACGTCGGTTCCGCGCCCGTCGCGTTCGACTTCGACGCCGAAGGCCGGCTCGTCGGCCTCACGCTCGGGCAGGTGCGGCCGGCCGACCACTAGCGGGGCCGGCGCCGATGCCCTTTCGCCGCGCCCTCAACACCTTCGACGCGACGATGGTCGTCGTCGGAGGCATCATCGGGTCGGGCATCTTCATCCTTCCCTCCCTGGTCGCCCAGCGACTCCCGACCCCAGCGCTCGTCCTCTCGGCATGGCTCGTCGGAGGGGCGATCGCGCTCGCGGGAGCCTTTGCGTTTGCCGAGCTGGCGGCCCTGTTTCCTCGGGCCGGCGGGGAATACGTCTATCTCCGCGAGGCGTACCATCCCCTCGTCGCGTTTCTCTTCGGGTGGGCCTCTCTCCTGATGATCCAGGGCGGCGGTCTTGGGGCGGTGGCGATCACGTTCGCGCAATACGGCCTGCGATTGACGGGGCGGGACTCGGCCCAGGCCGCTGCGGTCGCGGCACTCGCGATCGCCGTCGTCGCCGCCGTCAACGTCGTCGGAGTCAAACCGGGCAGCCGCCTGCTCAACGTGCTCGTGCTCTTGAAACTGGTAGCCCTCGCCGTGCTGATCGGAGGAGGCCTCTTCCTGCCGCGCTCCGCCCCCGCCCCCGAAATCAGCGCGGTGGCAGTCCCCCCCGCTTCGGCGCTGGGGTTCGGAGCGGCGCTCGTACCTATTCTCTTCGCCTACGGGGGATGGCAAAGCGTCAATCTTCTCGCGGAGGAAACGAACGAGCCCCGCCGGACGCTCCCCCGCGCCCTGATGGCCGGAACCGCCATCGTGATCGCGGTTTACGTGCTCGCCAACGTCGTCTATCTGGCGGTTCTCTCGCGCGATGGGCTGGCCGCCACACCCACGCCGGCGGCGGACGCCGTCCGTCGGATATTCGGGCCGGGCGCCGACCGGCTCATCTCCGCCGCGATTGCGGTTTCCGCGTTCGGGTTTCTCGACTTGACGCTTCTGGCTCAAACCCGGATCTACTACGCGATGGGCGTCGATGGGGTCTTCTTTCCGCATCTCGGACGTCTCCATCCGCGTTTCAAGACGCCCGTACTGGCAATCGTCGTCCAGGCCCTTTGGGGGGTGGTGCTCGTCCTGACGGGGACCTACGGCGAGCTGGTGGATTCGGTGGTCTTCGGCGATTGGATCTTCTTCGGTCTGACGGTCGCGGCTGTGTTTCGATTCCGCGCGCGTTTCCCCCTCGCCCAAAGAGATTCCGGCTCGTTCCGGATGCCCGGCCATCCGATCGTCCCCGCCCTGTTCGTCGCGGCGGCGCTTCTGGTCGTCGCGAGCGCGGTGCGAAGCAACCCGAAGCGCTCCGCGGTCGGCGCGGCGTTGCTGGCGGCGGGAGTTCCCGTCTACGCCTATTTCGCCCGGAGCAGGAAAGGAGAAGCGTAGTGTTCGCACCGGCGCCGTACATGGAGTGGGCCAAGTTTCGGCCGCGGCCCGCAATCGACCTGGCGGGCAGCAACCTGCTCGCCTGCTCCCTCGAGGATCTTCCCGGAGCGCGCGAGGCCATGGACATCGCGGGAGAGAGCCCGGACGGTTATCCGCCGCTTCTCGAGGCCATCGCGCGCCATTCCGGCGTGGGAGCGGAGCAGGTCGCTTCGGCCGTCGGATGCGCGGGAGCCAACTTCCTGGCCTGCGCCGCGCTGCTCTCTCCCGGCGACGAGGTCCTGGTCGAGAGCCCAAACTACGATCCTCTGCCGGGCGCCGCGCGTCTGGTCGGCGCGCGCGTCACCACGTTCGAGCGCCGGTTCGAGGACGGCTATGCGCTGGATCCTGCGGCCGTGACTGCCTGCCTGACTCCGCGCACGCGCGTGGTGATCCTGTCCAATCCCCACAATCCGTCGGGGGTGCTGGCGTCGCAGGAGAGCCTCAAGGAGCTTGGCCGGCTCGGCGAGACGCGAGATTTCCACGTTCTGGTCGACGAGGTCTACCGCGATGTCGTGCTGGAAAACCGTCCTGACACCGCGGCGCACGTGTCGGAGCGTTTCGTCGCGACGTCGAGCCTGACGAAGGCCTACGGGCTGGCGTCGCTGCGCTGCGGCTGGGCCATCGCCTCCCCGGCCGTGGCCCGCGCGATCCGCCGCGCCCGGGACGTCGTGGACGGCTGGTCGCCGATGCCCGCCGACCGTTTGAGCGTCGTCGCTTTCCGCAACCTCCCGGCCCTGGCGGCGCGCGCGCGGCGGATCGTGGAGGCGAACTCCCGCGCCGTCACGGACTTCCTGTCGGGTCGCCGCGATCTGGAGTGCGCTTCGACCCGCGCCACGATCGCG
>JBASRI010000578.1:0-3182 GCA_049273755.1 Thermoanaerobaculia bacterium | reverse complement strand
TCCCAGAGCGCAGCGAGGGATCCTTCTTTCCCTTGTCATCCCGAGCGCAGCGAGGGATCCCTTTAGAGTCGTCGTGCGGCTACGAAAGGGATCCCCCGTCGCTCCGCTCCTCGGGATGACAAACACCTACGGCCGCATGTCCTCGCGCCGCGTGGCCCAGAGGATCTGAGTTGCGAGTAGCAGCAGCCCGACGTCCCGCGCGATCGCGATCTTCATGTCGCGCAGGCGCTCGGCGTCGGTCTTCTGCACGCTCGAGGTGCCGAAGCATCCGCAGTCGACCGGCCGCCCTCGCGCGAGGTTGATACCCAGCGCCGCGATGAAGACGAGGAGCAGGATCGCGAGGATCTTGGCCGCCGTCCGGCGGTAGACACCCAGGAAGAGGGCCACGCCTGTGACGACCTCGACCCACGGCAGGACCAGCGCCATGGCGTTGACGAGCGACCCCGACACGAGCTTGTAGTTGTGGATCTCGTGCGCGAAACCCGGGGGATCGGCGATCTTCGAGAGCCCGGCCACGACGAAGAACGCCGCCAGCACGAACTGGACGCGGACCGTCAGCCAGGGCGAGCTCAACCTCCCGTTCACGGCTCCGAGCCTTTCGTGACCGGGAGATTGCGCTTCTCCCAGTCCGGGAAGCCGTCTTTGTAGACGAGCACGTTGTCGAAGCCGACCCGGTAGAGCTTCTCAGCCAGATTGTGCGAGTCCTCGCAGTCGCCGCCGCTGCAGTAGACGACGATCGGGGCCGCCTGGTCGCGGCCCTCCGCGAACAATGCCTTGACCTTGTCGTCGACATCCGCTTCCCAGACCGAGAACGGGCGCGCGCCGGGGACGTGTCCCTGTCGATAGACGCTGGTGCGGCGCGCGTCGAGGAAGGGCACGGACTTCTGCTCGTGGAGCCGGACCGCATCCTCGCCGGTGATCTCCACCCACGCCTTGTCGGGATGCGGAGGAAACGACGCGTCCACTCCCGGCGCCCCCGGGAGCGCCGGAGTCGGGGCCGACGCGGCGACCGCCGTCGGCGCAGCCGGCCGCGGGGCGTCCGCGTCGGTGTTCGTTCCTGCCCAGCGCAACTTGCGCTCGGGTCCCGCGAGGGCGTTGGAAATCGCGGCGAGGACCACGGACACGAGCAGGAGGACCACCGCCTCCGCGAAAAACGACCTGCGCGCGTGCATGCCGGGCGACATCTTAGCCTTTGAGCTTTTCCCTCTCCGCCTGGGCGAGGGACGGAGTGAGGGCCGCCGTCTCCGACGGCTGAAGCCGCCCCGCCAGCTTTTCGAGAAGCTCGAGGGAGCGATAGTGCGTCATGTCGAGGTGGAGCGGCGTCATCGAGATGTACTTCTCCGCGACCGCGGAGAGGTCGGTGCCCTGCTCGAGTTCCCCCTTCGGAGGCGTGGCGCCGATCCAGTAGTAGGGTCGGCCCCGAGGATCCGTCTTCTCGATCACCGCTTCGCCGTAGCGGCGCCGTCCCTGGCGCACCACCTTGACACCGCGCGGCGGACCGGCGGGCACGTTGACGTTGACGAGCGTGCCCGGAGGCAAGGGCTGCTCGAGCAGGTGGCGCGCGAGCCGCACCGCGAAATCCGCCGCCGCATCGAACGTGAAGCCCGTCTCGATCTCCTGCGAGATGGCGACCGACGAGATGCCGATCAGCGTGCCCTCGAACGCCGCCGATACAGTTCCGGAGTACGTCACGTCGTCGCCGAGGTTCAAGCCCAGGTTGATCCCTGAAAAAAGGAGCTTCGGCCGGTCGTCGCGCAGCAGGTGCAGGACGCCCCAGTTCACGCAATCCGTCGGCGTCCCGTCCACCGACCAGCGCTGCGGGCCGACCAGCTTGGCCCGGAGCGGATGATGGAGGGTGAGCGAGTGGCCCGCGGCGCTTCGCTCCTGATCGGGCGCCACGGTGTAGACGTCGCCGACTTCCGACAGGGCCGACGCCAGCCGCTCGATGCCCTCCGAAAAAACGCCGTCGTCGTTGGTGACGAGGATGCGCGGCCGGCTCATGCGGCCGGCTGCGGGGGCGCGTCCGGAGGCGGCATCACGAACATCAGGATGATGTAGGCCAGTATGCCCGGGAAGGCCGCCGACAGGATCGAGACCACGACGTACGCGATGCGCACGAGGGTCGGATCCAGTTCGAAATACTCCGCGAGGCCGGCGCAGACTCCCGCGATCATCTTGTTCCGGGACCGGGTCAATCGACGGCGAGGCGACTGCGAGCTCATGGTTGCCCCCCTTCGTAGACGACGCTGTTGCGCTCCGTCTCCTGCAGCGCCACGCGGACGAGCTTCGCCGGGGAGACACGCGGCGCGAGCTGCCGCCAGATCGCCACCGCGATGTTCTCGGCCGTCGGATTGACGCCCGCCAGGAAGTCCACGTCGAAGTTCAGGTGCCTGCGGTCCATCCGGCGGATCACCGCCTCGTCGACCGTCTTCTTCAGGTCCCCGAAGTCCATGACGTAGCCCGTCTCCGGGTCGATCTCCCCCTCGACTGTCACCTCCAGCCCGTACGTATGGCCGTGCCCGTTGGGATTGTTGCACCGGTCGAAGACCCGCTGGTTCGTCGCCTCGTCCCAGTCGTCGCGGTGCAGCCGGTGCGCCGCCGAGAAGTGGGAGTCGGAGACCAGACGAACGCGCATCCTCCGATTTTAACGCGGCGTTTGACACGCCTTCCCTACCCTGCTCAAATGCAGCCTCCGGTCGGGACGTGGCGCAGTCTGGTAGCGTACCTGAATGGGGTTCAGGGGGTCCCGGGTTCGAATCCCGGCGTCCCGACCAAATCGTTCCAGAGCGTTTCCGTAGCTTCTAACTCGTAACTCCCCGCGTCATCGATGCACCTTTCCTGCGCGTCCCCTACCTTCCGACCTCAAAGAGGTTCGGTCCGGCTTTGCAAGCGGTCGTCGGCACAAGAACTCTGCTGGCGCTACTTTCTGGAGGGGAGACGCAGAGCCTCCACTGCCCATTTGTTCCCCGAACATTGGCCGGAGACAACCTTGCGCGCATCCCGATCCAGCTCGATCTCCGTCTAGCCGATGGCCGTTTTTCGCGTGTCGCCCGGAGTTTCGGTTTCTCCCTTGGAAAATCGCCACAGACTGACCTTCCAGTAGCCCGAAAGTCGTCCAACCGACCCCAACCAGCCGAGTTGCTGATCGAAGGCCCCCGGTCGTCTCAGCAACCGTAGGCCCA
>JBASRI010000558.1:0-3251 GCA_049273755.1 Thermoanaerobaculia bacterium | reverse complement strand
GGCCGCGACGGCGGCCGACAGGGCGAGGACGGCGAAACCGGCGACGCGGGATCTCTCCAGCATGGGCTCTCCTGGCTCGAGGTGGGCGCTAGATTAACAGGCCCGGACGCGGGCCGGCGGAACCTGCTCGATAATCCCGAAACCGGGGAGGTGCTCGATGCGATGGAGAGCCGCGGCTCTGGGGATCCTGTGCGCGGGGGCGGCCGGAGCCGCGCCGGAGCCTCCCACGCTTCGCTACGTGCCCAAGCACGAGGAGCTCAAGTACACGTTCGGGGGCGTGCCGCCCACGCACCACATCGCCCCCGGAACCCGGATCATCTCGTGGACCGAAGACTGCTACGACGGCGCCGTGACGCGGCCGGACCAGCTGCCGTCCAGGGTCCAGCCGCCCGGCCACGACAACCCTCAGACCGGGCCCTTCTACGTCGACGGCGCCGAGCCCGGGGACACGCTGGCGATCCGTATCGAGAAGCTCGGGCCGGCGCGCGCGTACGGGATCTCCTCGCTCTTCCCGGGCTTCGGCGCGTTGAACGGGACCGACCGCACGGCGGTTCTCCAGCCGGATCTTCCCGAGCGCGTCTGGTTCTACGACGTGGACCGCCAGAAGAACGTCGCGCGCACACGCTCCTCCGACGGCAAGCGCGTCTGGGAGGTGCCGCTGGCTCCCTTCCTCGGCTGCCTCGGCGTCTCGCCGCCCTACGGCGAGGCGCGTTCGACCATCGTGCCCGACAACTTCGGCGGCAACATGGACTGTCCCGAGGTGCGCGCTGGCCACACGGTCTACCTCGGCGTGCGCGTCCGGGGCGCGCTGCTCTCCTTCGGGGACGGGCACTACGCCATGGGGGACGGCGAGATCATCGGCACGGCGATCGAGGGCGCCATGAACGTCCAGCTCACCGTGGACCTGATCAAGCACCGTGAGACCCCGTGGCCGCGCATCGAGAACTCCGAGTGGATGATGTCGCTCGGCGCGGCGCGGCCCCTCGAGGACGCCGCGCGCATCGCCTTCAAGGACATGGTCCAGTGGGTAATGGAGAAGACCGGCATGGATGTCCTCGACGCCTACCAGTTCGTCTCCCAGAACGCGCGCGCCCCCGTCACCGAGATGGTCGATCCCCTGTACACCGTCCTCGTCAAGCTGGAGAAGTCGCGGCTCCCGAAGTAGGATCAGCCACCCGTGAAGCTCTGGAATAAGATCGCGATCGGCGTCGCCGCGCTGGCCCTGCTGGCGGTCGGCGGCTTCACGTACATGGTCGGCGGGCCGCGCAACCTGGTCGGGATGCTGCGCTATGACCAGAGGCAGGAGGGAACGCTGAAGGTCGGCGAACGCGCGCCGGACGTCGCCCTCCTCGCGCTCGACGGGATGACGCCGGTCCGTCTGGCGTCGGAGATCGGCGGGAAACCCACGGTCCTCATCTTCGGCAGCTTCACCTGACCCCCGTTCCGCCGCTCGGTCGAGCGGGTTCAGGCGATGCGCCGGAAGTACTCCGACCGCGTGCGCTTCGTGACGCTCTACATCAAGGAGGCGCATCCCCTGGACGAATGGCAGATGGACTCGAACGTCGACGAGGGGGTCTGCTACCCGCAGCCGACGACGAGCCGGCAGCGCGTGGCGATCGCCAACGACTTCGTGAAGCGGTTCAAGTACGAGATTCCGCTCTTCGTCGACCCGATCGAGAATCCCGCCAACGCCGCGTATGCCGGCTGGCCCGAGCGCTTCTACATCCTGGACGAGGCCGGCACGATCGTCTTCAAGGGAAAGCCCGGCCCGTTCGGCTACCACCCGGAGGAGGTCGAGGCGTGGCTGGCGAAGCGGTTCCCCGACGCCGGCGCCGCTAGCCCGGCCGGGTCCTGAACTCGTTGCGCCGCTTCCAGAGGTAGGCCAGGATCGCCAGGTTGACCGCGAGCAGCAGATAACGCCGCCCGCTGGCCGGACGCTTCGCGATCTCGACGAGCTCCACGGGGATTCCGAGGGCCGTCAGCACGATGGTGAGGTATGGCGCCCACGAGATCCGCAGGAGCAGGCACGTCCCTTCGGCGGCAAACACCAGCCCGACGAAGATCGCCGCGAGGCCCGCCGCCTGCACCTGGCCGGCCGTGAAGGCGGAGAGCAGCGAAGCCAGGTACCGGACGGACACCCGCCCTTCATCGACGCCGAAGAACCGCGCGATCTCCATGGGCTCGGAATGGTTCGTCAGGTGCGCGATGCGCAGGGCGACGATTCCCACCAGCAGGAACGCCGCGCCCTTGACGTACTTGAAGGCGATGATCCCGATGAAGCCCGCCGAGAGCTTCGGGCGCTGCGATGGCTCGGAGGAAGTCTCCATGGGACTGCGGAGTTTCCCACATAGAATCCTCCGCACGACCCATGGGCCTTCAAACCGGCCAACGGCTCGCGGGCTTCGAAGTGCTCGGCCCGCTCGGGGCGGGCGGCATGGGAGAGGTCTACCGGGCGCGGGACACGCGCCTGGGGCGTGAAGTCGCGCTGAAGCTCCTGCCGGAGTCCCTGGTCGCGGACCGCGACCGCCTCTCCCGCTTCGAGCAGGAGGCCCGCGCCGCATCGGCTCTCAATCACCCCCACATCGTCACGATCTACGAGATCGGCAGCGAGGGCGACGAGACGTTCATCGCCATGGAGCTCGTCGACGGCAAGACGCTGCGCGAGCTCGCGGCCTCCGGGCCGATGCCGGTGCGCAAGGTCTTGAATGTCGCCGCGCAGGTGTCCGAAGGGCTCGCGAAGGCGCACGGTGCCGGAATCGTGCACCGGGACTTGAAGCCCGAGAACGTGATGGTCTCGAAGGACGGGTTCGTCAAGATCCTCGACTTCGGACTGGCCAAGCTCATCGAGCCCGAGTCCGGAGGGGTCTCGGCGATGCCCACGCTCGGCCAGCCCGAGACGCACCCGGGCACGGTCATGGGAACGGTGGGCTACATGTCGCCCGAGCAGGCCAGCGGCGAGCCTCTCGACTATCGCTCGGATCAGTTCTCGCTCGGGTCCATGGTCTACGAGATGCTGACGGGGAAGAAGGCCTTCCAGCGCAAGACGGCCGCCGAGACGATGTCGGCGATCATCCGCGACGAGCCCGAGCCTGCGGGCAAGCTTCGGCCGGATCTTCCCCTGCCCGTCCGCTGGATCCTGGATCGCTGTATGGCCAAGGATCGCGAGGACCGCTATGCCGCGACCCGGGACCTCGCGCGGGATCTCGCGGGCCTGCGGGACCACCTCTCCGAGGCGTCGAGCGGTGCGGAGT
>JBASRI010000553.1:0-1728 GCA_049273755.1 Thermoanaerobaculia bacterium | reverse complement strand
TTCCAGAACGATGATCCGGGCGGGGGTCCCCGACAGGCTGGCGGCCGCCGCACGGTCGGCCAAGGCCATGGATGCACCGGAGTCCTTCAGCATGTAGCGCAGCCTCTCCGCGGGATAGGCCAGGTCGAGCGGCACGTACGCGCCTCCCGCTTTCAGAATCCCGAAGAGAGCCACTACCATGTCGAATGACCGCCTCACCGACAGTCCCACCAGAACCTCCGGGCCCACACCCATCCGGCGTAGGTAACCCGCAAACCCGTTGGCTCGTCGGTTCAGTTCTTCGTATGTGAGGCTCTTGCCTTCGTGCTCGACCGCCACGGCGTGGGGCGTGCGCTTGGCCTGCTCCTCGAAGAGCCGAATCGCGGTCATCTCTCTGGGGTATTCGACCGTCGTTTGGTTCCATTCGACGAGCACCTGGTGCCGCTCCCCTGCCGCCATCAGCGGGAACTGCGACAGCCGACGATCCGGCTCTTCCACGATGCCACCCAGAAGGACCTCCAGATGCGCGAGCATCCGCCGGATGGTCCGCGGCTCGAAGAGATCGGTGCTGTATTGCAGCGAAGCCCGAATCTCTTCGCCGGCGTCAGCGAAGGAGAGCGCGAGATCGTACCTCGCAACCTCCGCCGTGAGTTGCATCGGGATGACGGAGAGGCCGACGAGCCCAAGCGGCGCGCTCAAACCGGCTTGCAACCTCATCGTCGCCTGAAACAGCGGCGGGTGACTCAGCGTCCGCTCGGGGTTCAGCTCCTCGACCAGCTTCTCGAAGGGAAGGTCTTTGTTGGCATGAGCCTGAGTCACGATTTCGCGCGCTCGAAGAAGGGCCTCGCGAAAGGTCGGATCGCCCGAGAGATCCGCGCGAAGGACGAGGGTGTTGGCGAACAAGCCGATCAATCCTTCGCTGCCGCTCCGAGTGCGCCCGTCGACAGGAGAGCCCACCGTGATGTCGCCTCGACCCGCATGTCGCCACAGAAGGTCCTGAACGGTGGCGAGAAGCGACATGAACAGGGTCGCCCCTTCACGCTCACCGAGCGACCGGATCTTGGCGGCCAGCTCCCCGCCAATGGTCGCAGTCTCCGTGGCCCCCCGGAAGGTCCGCTCGGGCGGACGGCGGCGGCTGCCGGGCAGGCCCAGGACGGCGGGAGCCGGTGTGAGCTGGCGCTTCCAGTAGGAGAGCTGTTCTTCGAGGGCCGCCCCTCGAAGCCATTCCCGCTGCCAGATCGCGAAGTCTCTGTATTGCATCGGGAGCGGCGACAGCGGCATCGGTCGCCCCTCGTGGTAAGCCTCGTACAACGCCGCGAGCTCGCGATCGAAGATCTCGCGGGACCGCTCATCGAAGACTGCCCGATGTGACGTGACCATCAGAATGTGCTCCTCCGCGCTCAGACGTAGGAGCGTCGTTCGAAGCAATGGTCCGCGCGCCAAATCGAAGACCGTCCGCGTTTCCTTGTCGGCAAGGCGCAGCGCCTCCGCGTCCCGCTCCCTCTCCGGGAGGGTGCCCAGATCGACCAAAGGCAGAGACAGGGTCGGTGGCGCGGCAACGACTTGAAGGAGGTCGCCGCCCACTAATCGGAAGACGCTGCGCAAGACCTGGTGGCGCTCCCGGATCGAGTCCAGAGCGCGGCCGAGGGCGTCAGCATCCGGCCAGCCCCGGATACGGAAGGCCCGAGATACGTTGGCGCGAGGCTTTCCGGGGTCGAGCTGGTCGAGAAACCAGAGACGCTGCTGGGC
>JBASRI010000539.1:0-18352 GCA_049273755.1 Thermoanaerobaculia bacterium | reverse complement strand
GCCCAGCCCACCGCGAGCCGGCGCGCTCCCCCCGAGAGCTCGGTGCCGTCGCGCGCGAGCGCGACGCGGCCGGAGGTTGGGCGGGTGAGCCCGGCGAGGATCTTCAGCAGCGTCGTCTTGCCGCTGCCGTTCTTGCCTGAGACCGCGACGAGCCCGCGCGCCGCGGAGAAGCTGAGCCCGGAAAAAAGCGGCGGTCCCGAGTAGCGCTTGTCGAGGTTCTCCGCCGAGAGCGTCGTCGTCGTGGGCACGGCGTGGCGACGACGATACCATCGCGGGCACGCTTGAAAACCGCGGACGGGCTTGGATATGATCATCGCGCTTTCGGCGGCGCGAGAGCGCCGGCCTGGGAGCGCGGCCCTGGACTTACGAACTTACGACTCGTCGAGTAAGGAGAGCTTTGATGTTGAAGCGCGCCCTTTTTCTGCTTCTGGCGGCGGCGGCCACGGTCTCGCTCCTGGCCTGCGGCGGCCAGAAGGACGAGGATGCGTTGATGGAGGAGGAGTCCCCGGCCACCTCGACGGGTGCTCCCGCGGCGGCGCCGGCGGCGGCCCCGGCGGCTCCCGCCACCGGCGGTGCGACCGTTAGCGGCAAGGTCAATTTCGAGGGCACGCCCCCCGCGATGCCCGCGATCAAGATGGACGCCGATGCGTACTGCAAGTCCGAGCACAAAGAGCCGGTCTACGAGCAGGAAGTCGTCGTCAACCCCAACAAGACGCTCCAGTGGGTGCTCGTCTACGTGAAGGAGGGCGTCAGTGGCAAGTACCCGGTGCCGACCCAGCCCGTCGTCCTCGACCAGCATGGCTGCCAGTACCGCCCGCACATCTTCGGCATCCAGGCCGGCCAGCCCCTGAAGATCCTGAACAGCGACGGCACGCTCCACAACATCCACGCACTCCCGAAGAAGAACGCGGAGTTCAACATCGGCCAGCCGTTCAAGGGGATGGAGACGATCAAGAAGTTCGACACCGTCGAGGTGCCCCTGCGCTTCAAGTGCGACGTGCACAAGTGGATGGGAGCCTACACGGGCGTTTTCAACCACCCCTTCTTCGCGGTCACGAACGACCAGGGGACCTTCGAGATCAAGAACTTGCCCCCCGGCAACTACGTCATCGAGGCCTGGCACGAGAAGTACGGCCCCCAGACACAGAACGTGACGATCACCGGAAACGAGGCCAAGACGCTGGACTTCACCTTCAAGGGATAGTTCGGTACTCTCACAGATCGTGAAGCACGACATCGACGTTCCGCGCGCCGGCCGGGTCCCCCGGACGGCGCTTTTTCTTTTGGGCGCGGCCCTGGCACCCGCGTCGGCCGGCGCCCTGCCGTTCTGGCTCCGCCTGCCGGAGCAGGCCTCGACCTACGCGCCCGAGATCGACGACATCTTCCACCTCATCATGTGGATCACCGGCATCGTCTTCGTCATCGTCGAGCTCCTGCTGGTCTACTTCCTCTGGAGGTACCGGCACCGCGAGGGGCGCACGGCCCATTACACGCACGGCAACAACCGGCTGGAAGTCGTCTGGACGATCTTCCCGGCGCTGATCTGCGTGATGCTGGCCCTGCTCTCCCGGCGGATCTGGACCGAGATCAAGCAGCGCATGCCCGCCAACGCGCTCCAGATCCAGGTGACCGGCGAACAGTTCGCCTGGAACATCCGTTATCCCGGCGCCGACGGAAAGTTCGGGACGCCCGACGACATCCTGACGCTCAACCAGCTCCACTTTCCGGTCGGCAAGCCCGTGGTCGCCGAGCTGACCTCGAAGGACGTCATTCACTCCTTCTTCCTGCCGGAGTTCCGCGTCAAACAGGATGCGGTGCCGGGAATGCACACGAAGATCTGGTTCGAGGCCGTGCGCGTGGGCCACTGGGAAATCGCGTGCGCCGAGCTCTGCGGGCTCGGCCATTTCCGCATGAAGGGGTTCGTGACCGTGGACACTCCCGAGGACTTCGAGAAGTGGCTGGCCGAGCAGGCCTCGGCGCAGGAGGCCGAGCAGCCCAAAGCCGCCGCTCAGGGCGGCGCCGAGCAGAAGCAGGCCACCGCGGAGCCGGCGAAGGGAGGCAGCTCTTGAGCACCGTCGCGCTTCCGCGCGAAGCCCACGTCCCCGGCGTCCACCCGGCGCCCACGTCCTTCTGGCGCAAGTACGTCTTCTCGCTCGATCACAAGGTGATCGGCAAGCAGTACATGATGTACGCGCTGGCGATGCTGGTCGTCGGGGGCCTGCTGGCGACGCTGGTGCGCTGGCAGCTCGCCTGGCCCGGCAGGCCCATCGCCTTCATGGGCAAGCTCGCCCCGGAGGGCATGCCGGGCGGCCAGATGCTGCCCGAGTTCTACAACTCCCTCTTCACGATGCACGCGACGATCATGATCTTTTTCGCGATCATGCCGATCCTGATCGGCGCATTCGGCAACTTCGTGGTGCCCATGCAGATCGGGGCTCGCGACATGGCCTTCCCGAGGCTCAACATGATGTCCTTCTGGGTCGCCGTGCCGGCGGCGGTTGTGATCCTCTGGTCCTTCTTCGTGACCGGGGGCGCGGCGGCCGGCGGTTGGACGTCGTACGCGCCGCTCTCGGCGATCCAGCCTCGGGGGCAGACGCTGTGGCTGATCTCGCTCCTGATCCTGGGCCTTTCGTCGCTGCTGACTGCGGTGAACTTCATCACCACGATCATCAACATGCGCGCGCCGGGCATGACGTTCTTCCGGCTGCCCCTGACCGTCTGGGCGCTCTTCATCACGGCGATCCTGCTGCTGCTGGCTCTGCCGGTCCTGTCGGCGGCGCTCATCATGCTGCTCTTCGACCGGACGCTCGGCACGACGTTCTTCCTGAGCACCGGAATGGTCGTGAGTGGCCAGCCCTGGCCCAACGCGGGCGGCGGGCAGCCGCTCCTGTGGCAGCACCTCTTCTGGTTCTTCGGCCACCCCGAGGTCTACATCATGATCCTGCCCGCGATGGGCATCACCTCGGAGATCCTCCCGGTCTTTTCCCGAAAGCCGATCTTCGGCTACCGGGCCATGGCCTACTCGATGCTGGGCATCGCGGGCCTCGGGTTCATCGTCTGGGGCCACCACATGTTTCAGAGCGGCATGAACCCGATCCTCGGCACGAGCTTCATGATCTCGACGATGGTCATCGCCGTGCCCTCGGCGATCAAGGTCTTCAACTGGCTGGGGACGGTGTGGGGCGGCGACATCCACTTCACGACGCCCATGCTCAACGCGATCTCCTTCGTCTCGATGTTCGTCATCGGCGGCCTGACGGGCGTCTTCATGGCCTCGACACCCGTGGACATCTTCATCCACGACACGTACTTCATCGTCGGGCACATCCACTACGTGCTGTTCGGCGGGTCGCTCTTCGGAGCCTTCGCCGGCCTGTACTACTGGTACCCCAAGATGTTCGGCCGGATGATGAACGAGACGTGGGGCAGGATCCATTGGGCGATCACGTTCGTGACCTTCAATCTCATCTTCTTCCCGATGCACTTCCTCGGAATGCGGGGCATGCCCCGGCGCATCTACGACTACACGCAGTACACGCACCTGAAGGGTCTGCAACCGATGAACCAGATGATGACGATCTCGCTCTTCGTCCTGGGCCTCGGGCAGCTCATTCTGGTCGCCAACTTCTTCCTCTCGCTGCGGCGCGGGAAGGTCGCGGGCCCGAACCCGTGGCACGCCAATACGCTCGAGTGGCAGACCACCTCGCCTCCGCCCCACGAGAACTTCACGGGGCGCCTCCCGACGGTGCACCGCGGGCCCTACGAGTACAGCGTGCCGGGCCGTGGCACGGACTTCTGGCCGCAGAACGAGGCGCCTTCGGGACCCTCTCCGGTCAAGGCGCATGGCTGAGTTTCCTCCTTCGCGCTCCGCCTCCGCTCCGCCTTCGCGGTTGCGCGCTACGGCGGACCTCGCTGTGCACCGGTTCGCGGTCTTCGTGGCCGTGGCCACGCTCTGCCTGATCGTCGCCGGCGGCCTCGTGACCTCGACCGAGTCCGGCCTCTCGGTGCCCGACTGGCCCACGACCTACGGCCACAACATGTTCACATTCCCGCTCTCGAAGATGGTGGGCGGGATCCGTTTCGAGCACACGCACCGCCTGATCGCCTCGACTGTCGGCCTGCTGACGATCGTCCTCGCGATCTGGCTCGCGCGCCGCGAGCCCCGCCGCTGGGTCCGGCGCCTCGGCTACCTGGCGCTGGCGACGGTGGTCGCCCAGGGCGTGCTCGGCGGGATCACGGTGCTCTTCCTGCTCCCCACGGCCATCTCGGTGGCCCACGCGTGCCTCGCACAGACGTTTTTCTGCCTGACCGTGGCGATCGCCGTCGTGACGTCCCCGCGGTTTCGTCAGGCCGGTCCCCTTCACCCGGCTGCGGCCTTCCGGCAGAACCCGGTCGCGCGGATCACCGCCGCGGCGACGGGGGCGGTCTTCCTGCAGCTCGTCGTGGGCGCGGTCATGCGCCACACGAAGGCCGGTCTCGCGATTCCGGACTTCCCGCTGGCGCTGGGCAAGCTGGTGCCGCCGCTGTCCTCCTTCCCAGTGGCGATCCATTTCACCCATCGCGTCTGGGCCCTCGCCGTCGCGGGTCTGGTGGCCGGCTCGGCGGTCGCGGCGTTTCGCTCGGGGCGGCGCGGTCTGAAGAAGACGGCCCTCTGGCTGTGCGCCCTCGTCATCGTCCAGATCGCCCTGGGCGCGGCGACGGTGCTGTCGGGCAAGGACGTGATCCTGACGACGGCGCACGTCGCGACGGGCGCCTTGCTTCTGGGCTCGACCCTCGCGCTCAGCCTTTCGTCGCTGGCGGCGGAGCGCCGCCGCAACAACGTGGTGCCGATCCGTCCCGCCCTGGCGGGGAGGGCCGCCGCATGGAAGTAGCTCCCACCGCCGCCGTCGCGGTCGCCCCCTCGCGCGCGGCCGACTTCCTCGAGCTGACCAAGCCGCGGATCACCGCGCTCGTCCTCGTGACCGCCGCGGTCGGATACGCCGTGGGCGGGCGCGGATTCTCGCCCTTCGCGTTCCTGGTGTTTCTCGCCGGGACGGCGCTCGTGTGCAGCGGGGCTTCGGCGCTCAACCAGTATGCGGAACGGGAGGCCGACGCGCGCATGGTCCGCACGAGCCGGCGCCCGATTCCCGCCGGCCGGCTGCGGCCGGAAGACGCCCTCGCCTTCGGCCTGACGGTCTCGGCCGTGGGGCTCGTGCTGCTGGCGGCCGTCAACCCCTTGACCCTGGCTCTCGGAGCCGTGTCGCTCCTGCTCTACGTGCTCGCCTACACGCCCTTGAAGCGGGTCACGTCGCTGTGCACGGTCGTCGGGGCCGTGCCGGGGGCGCTGCCTCCGCTGATGGGTTGGGCAGCCGCCCGAGGGACGCTGGGCGCGGCCGGATGGGGGCTCTTCTCGATCCTCTTTCTCTGGCAGCTCCCGCACTTTCTGGCGATCGGCTGGCTCTACCGAGAGGACTACGCGCGCGGCGGCTTCCCGATGCTCGCCGTGACCGACAGCGACGGCGCTTCGAGCGGCCGCCAGTCCCTCCTCTACGCGACGGCGCTTCTGCCCGTCACGCTTCTCTCCGGGATACTGGCGGGAGCGGGGAAGGGGTATCTCTGGGGCGCCCTGCTGCTGGGCGTCGGGTTCCTCGTCTGCGCCGGCCTCTTCGCGTGGAAGCGCTCGATTCCCGCGGCGCGCACGCTCTTCCTCGCCTCGGTGCTCTACCTGCCCGTGCTCCTCGGGCTCCTGGTGTTCGACCGATGAGCGCTTCGGCCGCGGTCAACCGCCGCACGCTCTGGATCCTGGTGGGCATCGGGGCCGCTCTCTTCCTGGGGTCGATCCTGTTCATCATTTCGAGGGCCCACTAACGGGGGGGGTGACGATGTCGACCGACGAGCACACGATCCCCAACTACATGGCCATCTTCTGGTGGCTCCTCGGCCTGACGATCGCCGAGATCGCCTGGGCGGTCATCCCGCACCACTCGGAGCTCGTGCTCGCGGGCGGCATAGTCTCCCTGGCGATCGTCAAGGCGGTCCTCGTGGCGCTCTACTTCATGCACCTGAAGTTCGAGCGCAAGACGATGGGGCTTCTTTTCGCGTCGACGCTGATCCTGGGGATGATCCTGGTCTCCGTAGGCATCGCCGAGCAGGTGCTGCCGAGGCCGTGATCCTTAGGCGGTAGGCAGGAAACAGGAGGCAGGACCCACACATGGACCACGCGGCCACCGCAGACGTCACGTTCGATCCCCACGCGGAAGAGGATCGGACGGCCACCGGCATTCCCCACGACAAGATGGGGATGTGGGTGTTCCTGTGCTCCGAGGTGATGTTCTTCACGGGCCTGATCGGCTCGTACATCGTGCTCCGCTACGGCTCGACGTGGCCGGATCCCAAGGCGACGCTCAACATCTGGCTGACGGCGGCCAATACGTTCATCCTCATCTGCTCCTCGGTGACGATGGTCAAGGCGCTCGAGTGGATCCAGCGCGGCAACATCGCCAAGGCCAAGCTCTTCATGTGCCTGACGCTGTTGGGCGGATCCGTCTTCCTCTCGGTGCAGGTGTACGAGTACCGGCACCTGCTCCATTCCGGCTTCAACCCGCACGTGTCGCTCTTCGGGTCCACGTTCTACACGATGACGGGCTTCCACGGCTTCCACGTGTTCTGCGGCGTCGTCTGCATCGCCTGGTGCACGGGCAAGCTCTTCCTCGGCAAGTACACGCAGCAGCACCATCTGGGGATCGAGACGCTGGGTCTCTACTGGCACTTCGTAGACCTGGTCTGGATCATCCTATTCGCGATCGTGTACCTCATTTAGCCGCGTTCTTGTCATCCCGAGGAGCGCAGCGACGAGGGATCCCTTTAGAAGCCGCACCGTGGCTCGAAAGGGATCCCTCGCCATGCTCGGGATGACAGGCCGGGGGCGTTGATTTGGGCGTCAGCGACCTTCCCTCGGTCAACGCGACCCTCAACGCCGCGAGCGCCGTCCTCCTGCTCTTCGCCTACGCCGCGATCCGCCGCCACGAGATCGAACGCCACAAGAGGCTCATGCTCGCGGCTGCCGCGACCTCGGCAGTCTTCCTGGTTTGCTACATCGTCTACCACGCGCACGTGGGGTCCGTTCGGTTCACGGGGCAAGGCCCGGTCCGGAAGGTCTATTTCACGATCCTGATCAGCCACACGATCCTTGCCGTGACGATCGTGCCGCTGGTCCTGCGGACGCTGTACCTGGGGTTGAAACGCCGCGACGACCGTCACCGGCGCCTTGCGCGTTGGACGTTCCCGCTGTGGCTCTACGTCTCGGTGACGGGTGTGATCATCTACGCCATGCTGTACCACCTTTACCCCCCCGGGGCGATTCGATAGCATTCGCAGTGGTGCTTTGTGAGCGGTGATCGCAGGAAGATCCTGGCCCTCGTGCTGCTGGCTGCCGTGCTGCTGCCGGTGGCTCTCGCGGCATGCCCCCTCTGCAAGGAGGCGACGCCGAACAACGGCGCCGGGATGTGGCGCGGCATGTACTGGTCGATCCTGCTGATGATGGCGATGCCCTTCGCCGCGGCGGGAACGATCATTTTCCTGATCCTGCGCTCCCGCCGCCGGCAGGCCGCGGCGCTGCCTTTGCCCGCCCCGCCACTTCCGTTCCCGGGATCGCGGGGAGAGCAATCCTGACGAGCGCCGCGGCGCGGTGGCTCCTGGCGGCGCTCGTCGTCTCGCCGCTCTCCGCCGCCGAGCCCGACAAACCAAAGCCCATCGCCAGGCTGGATGCCTCGCCGGAGCTCGTCCGGGCGCTCGCCGAGATCGCGGCCCAGACGGTCGCCGAGTTCTCCAAGGCGGGGCTGACCGAGGAGGGTCTCTCGATCGCCGTCATCGACCTCACGGCGCCCACCCCGGTCTCCTCGTTCCCCGCCGGCGCCTACCGGGGCGACGTCCCCTACTACCCGTGCTCCGTCGTCAAGATCTGCTTCCTCTCCTACTACGAGGCCCGGAAGGAGGCCGGCAAGCTGGCCGACAACCCGGAGCTTTCGCGCGCGGTCAAGGACATGATCACCGTGTCCTCGAATGACGCGACCGGCTTCGTCGTCGATTCGATTACCGGCACCACCTCCGGCCCCGAGATCGCCGACGCGCGCGAATGGGAGAAGTGGAAGCTCCGCCGCAACGCCGTCAACGACTGGTACCGGGCGCGGGGCTACAAGGAGTTGAACGCCAACCAGAAGACCTTCTGCGAGGACGCCTACGGCCGCGAGCAGGCGTTCCGCGACAACGGGAAGAACCGCAACCGCATGACGGCCGCCGAGGCGACGCGCCTCTTCAAGGAGATCGTCCGCGGAGAAGTCGCGGGGGAGCGACTGACGGACGAGATGATGATGCTTCTGTCGCGCGACATCACCGGGGAGAAGCCCCTCGAGGATCTGGAGCTCGAGGACGCCCGCCTGGCCGGGGAAGGGCTTCCGAAGGGGAGCCGGCTGTGGGCGAAATCCGGCGACGCGTACGACTTCCATCACCTGGTCGGTCGCGTCGTGCTGCCGAACGGGTCGGACTTCGTCATCGCCGTTTTCACGAAGGGGGTCAAGACCGTGCCCGGGCTGATTCCGTTCGTCTACGAGAAGGTGGCGGCGCGGTTCGCCGCGCGCCGCTCGTAGGCGCGAAGGAGACGCCGCTGCTCGGGGCGCGGATTGCAGCCGGTGTGGTCGGCACGGGGATCCTGGGTCTGCGCGCGACGATCCGGATCCACGAGCTCCACCCCGAGCGCGAGCGCGACTTGAAGCGCCGGGGCGTCCCCTTCGTCTACACGCTCTGGCACGGCCGCATGGTGCTGCCGATCCTCGCGCACCTCCACGAGAACATCGTCACCATGGCCTCGCGCTCCAAGGACGGTGAGATCATCGCGCGCTGGCTGACGCGCAACGGCTACGTGCCCGCGCGAGGCTCGACCAAAAAGGGGGGGCGCGCCGCCCTCCAGGACATGATCGACCACGTGCGCAGCGGGTATCCGGCCGCCCTGACGGTCGACGGCCCGAAGGGGCCGCCGCGCGTCGTCCAGCCCGGGATCCTGCGCCTCGCGCGCGAGACCGGCGCCTGGATCCTGCCCTTCACCGGGGCCGCAACGCGGCCCTTGTTCCTGAAGTCCTGGGACCGGTATCTGGTGCCCAAGCCCTTCTCCCGCTGCTACGTCGGCTACGGGGAGCCCTTCCCGGTTCCGGAGGGGGGAGACGACGCGGCCACGCTCGCCCGGATCGCCGCGGCGATCGACGCCATCACCCGCGAGGCCGACGCAGCGGTGCGCGTTTCGCCGCCTCCCCCCTGGGAGCCGCTCGCGGATAATGCGGGCTAGAAGACAGCCATGACTTCGAAACGTACCGTCCTGGCGTCGATCCTGGTCGCCGCCGCCTCCACGGTCGCCGCCCAGACCGTCGAGAAAATGGAGGGTTCCGAGGCGCTGGTCGGCCTCCGCGGATTGATCGTGCCGCCTGTGGCCCGAACCGAGACCACGAACCTGATCGACGCGGGGTCCATCGAGACCGACGGGTACACGCACATGACTTTGAATCTGGCGGCGGAGCTCAAGGGGATTCCGGGCAAGCGCGGCGTGATCGGAGTTCTGCTTCTGCCGGACGTCGAGCCGTTCCGGCGCGCCTGGCGCACCCTCGGCCTGGTCCTGGCAACGGTGGATTTCACGGCGGGCGCCACACTGGAGGCCGGCGCGTACCTCATGGCGGCTCAGCAGACGTTCGAGGTGGGGTTTCCTCGCTACCGGGTTCTCCTGTACAACACCACCGGCACTTCGGCCACCGTCGCCTTCTTCGCGTACCGGACGCGCCGATGAGGGCGGCCGCTAGGGCCGCCCCTACGAACCCGTAGGGGAAGGGCTGGCCCCCTCCCCGCGGGGCCGCGAGGGCTGCCCCTACGAACCCGTAGGGGAGGGGCTGGCCCCCTCCCCGCGCAGGAGAGAATACGCGCATGCCCGTCAACCTCAAGAACCGCAGCGTCCTCGAGATGTCCGACTTCACGCGCGAGGAGATCCGTTTCCTGCTCGACCTCTCGAAGGACCTGAAGCGTGCCAAGTACGCGGGCAACGAGAAGCGGCGCCTGTCGGGTCGCAACCTCTGCCTGATCTTCGAGAAGGCGTCCACCCGCACGCGCTGCGCCTTCGAGGTCGCCGCGTACGACCAGGGCATGGGCGTGACCTACCTCGACCCGTCCGGCTCGCAGATCGGCCACAAGGAGTCCATCAAGGATACGGCCCGCGTCCTCGGCCGCATGTACGACGCGATCGAGTACCGGGGCTTTGCTCAGAAGGTGGTCGAGGAGCTCGCGAAGCACGCCGGCGTGCCTGTCTACAACGGCCTGACAGACGAGTCGCACCCCACCCAGATGCTCGCCGACCTGCTGACGATGGAGGAGCACTCCGACAAGCCCCTCCACAAGGTCGCCTACTGCTACCTCGGCGACGCGCGCAACAACATGGGCAACTCGCTGCTGCTGGTCGGCGCCCGCATGGGCATGGACGTGCGCCTGGCCGCGCCGAAGAAGCTCTGGCCGACCGAGGGCGTCCTCGCCCGCGCCCGCGCCCTCGCGAAGGAGTCCGGCGCGAAAGTCACGCTGACCGAGGACCCGAAGAAAGGCGTCAAAGGCTGCGACTTCGTCCACACCGACGTCTGGGTTTCCATGGGCGAGCCCGCCGAGAAGTGGGCCGAGCGCATCAAGCTCCTGAAGAAGTACCGGGTCACGCCCGCGCTGATGAAGGCCACGGGGAATCCCCGCGCGAAGTTCATGCACTGCCTGCCCGCCTTCCACAATCGCGAGACCACCAAGGGCGAGGAGCTCTTCAAGAAGTTCGGCATGGAAGGGCTCGAGGTCGCCGAGGACGTGTTCGAGTCCGACGCCTCGATCGTGTTCGACCAGGCCGAGAACCGGATGCACACGATCAAGGCCATCCTCGTCGCGACGCTCGGCTAGTCGGGTGAAATGAGCCGGAAATCTCTTCGCAGAGAATCCGCCGGCCACGGGGCTCTGGCGAGCGCCGCGATCGCCATCGGAGCCCTGTCCGTCGGCGCGGCAGCCATCGGGGCGCTCGCGGTCGGATACGCGGCCATCCGCCGTCTGCGGCTCGGCCAGGCCAGCGCCGGACGCGTCCGGATCGAAGAGCTAGACGTGCAGCGGCTCCGAGTCTCAGAGCTGACCGTCGCCGATACGCTGCGGCTGCCGGGCGATCCCCGGACGTTGCCGGGATCGGCGCCACTTCCGGAACCGTGAAGCCGAAGTCTAGAAGGGGCTTCTCGAACGGCGCTATCATTCGCTAGCCGCCGAATAGTCGTGAACCTCACAATCCGGGTTGCACTCTGTCGACCTGACGCCCCGTCGCCGGGCGGTGTGGTGAGGACTCCGCGATGTCGCCTAACACCGGGACGGGTACTGAATAGGCTGCGAACTCAACGCTGCTTGCAGCCTAAGTCAGGGTTAGGCGCCGGAAGCGCCGTTGTGGTGTTAGCACTGGCTGTTGCGAGCTCTGGTTGCCATCGCGGTCCCACTTTCGAGGAGTACCGCAGGCAACTCACTAGCACCGCAGGTACCGGTGCTGTGGACTGCGGAATTGCGGAGCGAGGCGCAGAGGCAAAGGAAGCGACAGTCTGCACGGAACAGGCGCTTGCCAGGGGTCAGGCAGTGCAGGTTGGGTTTCATGTAATGGGAATCGACTCTCAGATCTTTATCGGTTTGGCTGTCGGCCCAACGGGCAAGGGGACGAAGTTGGTTTGGGATAGTGACGTATACGGGGGAGGCAGGTGGTACGGAACGAAGTCGCGCATTTTCCAGAAGCCGTGCGCGCAACCGAGGCTGATCGATGACAACGATCCGATCGCTTGTGCCGAGATCCCCGGCGCCTAACCCGCGGGTGCAGCGGACTCGCTCTTCGCCTTCGGCTCATCGCTCGCCGCTGACCCGCCGCCCGTTAGGCCACGTCGAAAGGGCTGTCGTGACTGATCACCGATTTGGCGTGGGCAGTCTCGTTCGAATCAGCCATGCTCACAATCTTGAGGCTGGGAAGGTTGGGCGGGCTGCAGATCCTCCCGAGGACATCAAGAGCCATCAAGTGGCTCAAGGGCTCGGAAGCTACAGGGACAATGTCAGAAGGCTTGCGCCTGCCGCTGAGACGCAAGTGGTCCGCGGCACGGAAGCTAGCCGTCGCACAACGGGTGCAGGAGTTCCCAGCTTCGTGACAGGTGGTGGGTAGAACTACGGAGAGAAAGGAAACGACAATGAAAGCCAAGTCCTCGGTAGCCTGTTTCGTTACGGCGCTGTTCCTGTCTTTCGCCGGATACGCCGGCGCGGCCCCCCCGGCCCAAGCGGAGAGGGCCGACCCGACCAAGGCGCAGATCACTGTCCTCTATGATGCCTTCGGCAAGCCCTCCGTCATGCAGAAGGACTGGGGGTATTCCGCGCTCGTCGAGTACGGCGGCAAGCGTATCCTGTTCGACACCGGCAACAACCCGGATATTCTCGCGCAGAACGCGAAGGCCAAGAGCATCGACCTGTCCAAGCTGGACTTCGTTGTCATGTCGCACCGCCACGGCGATCACATGGGGGGCCTGGCTTATCTCCTGAGCGTCAACCCCAAAGTGGCAATCTACGCGCCCAAGGAGGGCTTCGGCGTCTATGGAGCCGACCTGCCGAGCAGCTTCTATCGCAAGGACGAATCTCTACCGCCGGAGCGGCGCTACTATGACGGCAAGCCGCCGGACGTCATGCGGTTCGGCGCTGCCTGGCCCGGCGCTAACTTTCGGCTCGTCGATAAGAGTACCGAGATCGCCCCCGGCATCCATTTGATAGCGCTGGTCTCCGACAAACCTGGGACGCTTGAACTGCGCGAACTGTCGCTCGCCATCAACGGGCCCGACGGCTTGGTAATCGTGGTGGGTTGCTCGCATCCGGGCATCGACAAGATTGTGGAAACGGCAACCGCGATCAACCCACGCGTCCATCTCGTTGCTGGAGGGTTTCATCTCGTAGTGTCGAAGGATCCGGACATCGAGAAGATCGTCAGTAGCCTTCGCGAAACATACAAAGTGGAGTACGTCGCGCCTGGCCACTGCACCGGCGAGCCGACCTTCACTGCGCTCCAGAAGGCGTTCGGCGATCGTTATCTCTACGCCGGGCTGGGGACAACGTTCACGCTGGGCGCCACACCAAAAGCGATTGCCGAAGCCGAGCGGAAGGCTCCAACTGCCATGCGTGATGACGATCTCAAGAGCTACCGCAGGCTACTCGTGATGAGCGATGACTGGGGCACTGCGCTCCCGCTCTACGGCTTATAATAGATGCCGAACCGCCGCCAGCTCGGCACCTCTCCGTCGGGCAACAGGAGCGTGTCTGCGCCTAACCCGCGGCTGCAGCGGACGCGCTGGCGCGCGCCGCTGAGCCACAAGTCGTTAGACGGCCGCACGTGCTAGGACGGCTATGAAAGTCAGGAAGATCGTTATGGGCGCAGTGCTGGCTATCATCGGGCTGCCGGTGCTGCTGGTCCTGCTTGCAGCGGTGTCTATCCGCATTTTGGATCAGACCAACGGCACAATCGTCTCCTCGGGCCAGAAGCGCGAGTACCTGCTCTATGTCCCAAGGAGCTACGATCGCGCCAAGCCGACGCCGCTCGTCATCAGCATGCATGGCGGGGCACTGTGGCCGGCCGCTCAAAAGGGAATAAGCCAGTGGAACAGGGTTGCCGACAAGCACGGGTTCATTGTGGTTTACCCGTCGGGAACGGGTGTGCCCAAGGCCTGGCACATGGGGGAGGAAGGGAAGGGGGCGGAAGCTCTGGAGGCAAATGTCAGATTCATCTCGGAGTTGATTGACACGCTGGAGGCGGCCTACAACATCGATCCGACGCGCATCTATGCCGACGGATACTCGGTTGGTGGAGGCATGGCGTTTGCGGTGTCGTGCAGGCTGTCCCATCGGGTCGCGGCGGTCGGAGCCGTGTCGCCTGCAGAATTTCTGCCCATGAATTGGTGTAAGGATTCCAGGCCGGTCCCGATGGTGGAGTTTGATGGAACGGCCGACCGACTCAAGCCCTACAAAGGCGGGAGAGCGCCGTTCGGCCCCGGATTGTTTCCGGCCGTTCGGGATTGGGTGGCGAGTTGGGCCCGACGAAACCGATGCGGACCGAACCCCGTCGAATCTGTGGTCGCTAAGGATGTCACGCGTCTCGACTACACGAACTGTGCTGAAGACGCGGCCGTGGTGCTCTATACCATCCAGGGAGGAGGCCACACCTGGCCTGGCAGCAAGCCGATTCTGGCATGGATCGTCGGACCCACTAGCCGCAGCATCGACGCATCGAGTCTGATGTGGGAGTTTTTTCGTGAGCATCGGCTTCCAAAGAAGTAGCAAGGCCGCGCGGCCGACACGCGCGGAGATTAGGCGACCTGCGCTGTGAGTAAGGAGCCACAGTCCGAGCGAACGAGCCAGCGTTAGAGAGGGTTCGACCCATGGATATTCTCCACGCCATTGGAAACACGTCGATAGTTCGGCTTCGCAAGGTCGTTCCACTCCATTGCGCGGAGATCCTGGTGAAACTCGAGTGGGAGAACCCCACCGGGAGCCTCAAAGATCGGATGGCGCAGATCGTGATTTCGCGGGCGGAGGAGGACGGTCGGCTGAAGCCCGGCGATACCGTCGTCGAGTACACGGGTGGCAGCACAGGGACATCGCTTGCATTGGTCTGCGCTGCCAAAGGCTACCGTCTCCAGATCGTCACCTCCGATGCGTTCAGCCAGGAGAAGCTGGATCACATGGCGGCGCTGGGTGCGGAGCTGACGATGGTCCGAAGCGAGGGAGGTCTCACCACCAAGAAACTGATCCTGGGCATGATCGAGGCCGCCCGTGAGTTGAGTCGAAAACCTCACACCTACTGGACCGACCAGCTCAATAACCATGACAGCATCGAGGGCTATTACTCGCTGGGAGAGGAGATTTGGAGTCAAACGAAGGGGAGGATCGACGCCTTCGTCCACTGCGTGGGAACGGCGGCGTCTTCGCGCGGCGTAGCCACTGTGCTGAAGCGATCCAACCCGAGTATCAAGATCGTCGCCGTCGAACCCGCAGAATCCTCGGTGTTGCTGGGAGGTCAGGCAGGGCCTCACAAGATCGAAGGAGTAGGGATTGGCTACACTCCTCCACTCTGGGACCCAACTCTCGTGGACGACATCGTGCCGGTCAAAACAGACGACGCGAAGGATATGGCGAGGCGCCTCGCGCGAGAGGAGGCCCTCTTCGCGGGGACGTCTTCCGGAGCAAACGTCGTCGCCGCGATTCAAGTGGCAGAGCGGCTGGGGCGAGATGCCAGGGTGGTCACGCTGATGGCCGACTCTGGTCTGAAGTACCTGAGCACCGATGTGTACAGGAGCAGATAAGACACGGTCTCGATCACAGCGAGAATCGCCTAACCCGCGGCTGCAGAAGAATCGCGCTACGCGCTCGCCGCTGACCCGCCCCACCCGTTAGACCGCGCTCAAGGAGGCTGATATGCCGGTTGAAGGAAGACACGCGCTAATCACCGGAAGCTCCCGTGGCATTGGTAGAGGCATTGCGCTGAAACTCGCGGAGAATCACGTGAAGGTAGCTGTGCACTACTATCAAAACGAGCGTGCCGCCAACGATACGCTTGCACAAATCCGCAAACGCGGTTCTGATGGTTTTGTCGTGCAAGCCGATGTCTTGCGGTCGGAACAGATCACGGCCATGTTTCAAAGGGTTCGGGCTGAATTCAGCAAGCTCGACATTTTCGTGAGCAACGCACGGCCAGAGACACCAGCTTTTTTCCAGCCGCCCATGGACATCACGCTCGACCAGTGGGATGCCGCGTGTGATTCGCAGGCGAAGGCGTTTCTCGTCGGCGCGCGTGAAGCGGCAGCGCTGATGGACAGTGGCGGCAGAATCTTCGCCATCACGTATGCCGAGGGCAGCCGTACCGGTGGCCTACAGCCCTGGGTAGGCATGGGTTCGGCCAAGGCGGCTCTCGAGTCGCTAGTTCGCTACTTCGCGGTCGCACTCGCCAAACGCGGTATCACGGTGAATGCGATCAGCCCCGGGTGGACCGAGGACAGCGTATTGAACACGTTGCCGCAGCAGGCCCAAGATCTCATCAGGAATTGGCACAAGCGCGGGTGGACGCCAATGGGACGCTTGGGAACGCCCGAAGACGTCGGCAATGCTGTGGCACTCTTTTGTTCGGCCGAAGCCGCCTGGATAACAGGGCAGGTGATCTACGCAGACGGCGGCGCCTCGTTGATGAACCCAGAAGTCCCTCCTGAAATACAGCTGGGGTAGCTGCGCCCGGGGAGAACCAGTCATGTTCAGGAAGGGTGCGCGGTCTAACATGCGCGTGCAGCGGACTCGCCGCCCTCGCTTTCGCTCGGGCCGCTCGCTACGCTCGCTCTGCTCGCCGCTGCCGCGCCCCGTTGGGCGCGGGTCTAAGCTGCACCGGTGAAATCGGCCACGTCAGGCTGTTTTGATCGCGCGAAGGAGGAAGGATGGCCACCGCAAAGATTGTCGTGATTTATCCTCGCCCTAAAGACGTCGCAGCTTTCGAAAAGGCATACGTAGAGGACCACGTACCGATGGTGCCTAAGTTCACCGGCATCACGAGGTTTGTGCAGACCAAGGTCGTAGGTACGCCCTCCGGGGAGGCAGCCCCCATTCACCGGGTTGCGGAGCTTCATTTTCCATCGATGGAGGCATTGAAGAACGGCGCGTCATCAAAAGGCGCCCAGCAGGCCGTGGCTCATGCCGTATCCATCTCGAGCGGCGGTCCGCCGATTGTTCTGGTGTGCGAAGAAACGATCACCAACTATTGAGCGCCGCGCCTAACCCGCGGGTGCAGCGGACTCGCTCCTTGCCTTCGGCTCTCCGCTCGTCGCTGACCCGCCACCCGTCAGGCGGCCGGAGGCGCCAATGACCGAGCGGACGGGTGCAGGGCGGCTCTCTCAAACAATGTCCTCACACCGGGAGGCGATCTAATGAAGGCCTATGTCATAACCACCGGCGCGGTCTTTGGCCTGCTCACTTTGGCGCATGTCTGGCGCATCATGGAAGAAGGGCCGCACCTGGCGACGAACCCTTGGTACGTTCTCATCACCGTTGCCGCGGCGGTTCTATGTCTTTGGGCTTGGCGCCTGGTTAGGCTCTCGACGCGGTCGTGAAGCTTGAGGGGCCACCGATCCGTCGTGACGGCGACGCGTCCCAAGGTAGGCCGTGTTCCGTGACGAGAGCCCTGATAGCTAATTCGGACTTCGCAGCGAGATTTGCGTCGTGAAAGCCGTTCTGGGCCTTAAATCTCACTCGGGGTGGGCGGCGCTTGTCGTTCTCGGCGCCGCCGGGGGCGATTTGCACGTCATCGATCGGCGGCGAATTGAGCTGGTCGAGGAAGGCGATGCGAAGTGGGCCAAACAGCCCTACCACGCCGCCGAGCATCTGAGACCGGATACCGCTCGAAGCGTCGTACAACGCGGCGTGGCAGCTGCCCGGAAGATCGCGGCCCGAGAGATGCGAGCCGTGGTGCAACGCGCGCAGGCCGCGAAGCATGAGATCGCAGGCTGCGCGGTGCTGGTTGGCGACCCAATGCCCAATTGGAGCGTGGATGAGATCCTTGCGGTGCACTTCCGCATGCACAGGGCCGAGGGTGCCCTGTTCCAGGACGTCCTTGCGGCCGCCGCCCGAGCATGCGGGATAAAGCTCGTGGCAGTTCCCGTAAAGCAGCTGGCCACGCAGGCCAAAACGGTATTCGGGCCTCGGACGAGTAAGCTTCTCGAGCAGATCGCCTTGCTCGGAAAATCGGTCGGCCCGCCCTGGGGAAAGGACCAGAAGGAGGCGACGCTCGCAGCAGCGATTGCGTTGCGAGATCTCTGCAATGAAGAGCCTTGAGAGCAGCATGACGATGTTGCTCCGTCATCTCTTGTCGATCTTGCTCCTGCCCTGCGTCATGGTCGTCCTCATCCCCTACACGCTCCTCCGCCGCTCCGGGGCCCGGGTTTCACTGGGCGGCGACACGGTCTGGCAGTGGCTCCGCCAGGGCGCCGGTTTGGCGCTCCTTCTCGTCGGTTTCGGGTTGTTTGCGTGGAGTGTGGGCCTCTTTGCGCGCATCGGCAGGGGCACGCTGGCGCCGTGGGACCCAACCCGGAAGTTGGTCGCGGTCGGCCCTTACCGCCACGTGCGCAACCCGATGATCAGCGGCGTGGTGCTCATGCTGTTTGGAGAGGCGCTGTTGTGGGGCTCCAAGGCCGTCGGGATCTGGGCTGCGATTTTCCTGGCGGTCAATCATGTCTATTTCGTGCTCGGGGAGGAGCCGGGGCTGGAGAGCCGCTTCGGTGAGGCGTAC
>JBASRI010000520.1:0-1656 GCA_049273755.1 Thermoanaerobaculia bacterium | reverse complement strand
GGCGATTCGTGGCGGCCGCCGGGGCTTCCGCGCCGCGGTGGCGGCGGCTTGCAGCGGCGGCCTGCGTCGCGGGGACGCTGCTTTCGGGCCTCGCGCTCACCTCCATCTACTCCCGCGAGCACACGCGGATCGCGGCCTCGCGCTGGATCTATGCCCACGTGCAGCCTCCGCGCCTTTTCGTCAACGAGACCTGGGACGACGGACTTCCGCTGCCGATGCCGGGCTTCGACGCGGGGCGGTACGGCGGCCCCCAGCCCAACGTCGTCGGACCCGACAACGCCGCCAAGGTCGGCGAGATCATGGACGCCCTGACGAAGGCCGACGGCGTCGCGATCACGTCCAACCGCGGCTACGCGTCGCTCACGCGGATCCCGGAGGTCTTCCCGATGACGCGCGCCTACTATCAGGCCCTCTTCGACGGGCGCCTGGGCTACAGCGAGGTCGCCGACGTGAGGTCGTATCCCTCGCTCGGGCCGCTCGTCTTCCCCGACGACGGCGCCGAGGAGGCCTTCACGGTCTACGACCATCCGCGCGTGCTGCTGTTCCGCAAGGATAAGGACTTCTCGCCCGAGCGCGCGAGGGCGATCCTGATGGCCGCGCTGCCGCGGACGCCGCCGACTCTCAACGACTGGGAGAAATGGCCCAAATCCCGCCAGCACACCGTCGCCCCGGTCGAGCCGGCGCAGCGCAGAGGCCTGGCCGCGGACGATCGGCCCGCGAAGACCGCCCACGTGGGCTCTCTCGCGGCAGCGCTCCTCTTCTACGCCGCGGTCGCCCTGGTCGGACTGCTGGCCCTCCCGCTGGTCTTCGTGCTCTTCCCGCGCCTGGACGACCGCGGCTTCGGCTTCGCGCGCCTGTTCGGCGTGGTTCTGGCCACCTACGTGATGACGGCGATCCTCTGGATGCGTCTGCTCCCCAACGGGCGGGGGCTTCCATGGCTGTGCCTCGTCGTCGTGGCGGCGCTGTCGGGCCTTGCAATCCAGGAACGGCGCGGCCAGATCCTGGCGTTCCTGTCCTCGCGCCGCCGGTCGCTTCTGGTCAGCGAGGCGGTCTTCGCTGTCGGCTTCCTGCTCTTCGTCGGGATTCGAGCCATGAACCCCGAGATCTACTGGGGAGAGAAGCCGATGGACTTCTCGATCCTGAACACCCTCGTCCGCACCCGGGGCCTGCCGCCCTCCGATCCGTGGTTCGCGGGCGCGCCGTTGGGCTACTACTTCTTCGGCCAGGAGATGGTGGCGTTCCTCACGCAGCTGACGCACCTCTCGACCCGTTTCACGTTCAACCTCGCGTTCGGCCTGCTGGGCGGCGCGATCCTCCAAGGGGCCTTCGCGCTGGCCGGGAACTGGGGGCGCCGGGTGCGCGCCGGTGTGGCGGGGGCGACCTTCACTCTGCTCATCGGCAACCTCTCGGGCCTGCGCGAGTGGCTCGTGAACAAGCGCCACCTGGACTGGGACTACTTCTGGGCGACCTCGCGCGTCGTCAAGGACACGATCAACGAGTACCCGCTCTGGAGCCTGCTCTTCGCCGACCTCCACGCGCACGCGCTCGCGATTCCGATCCTCCTGCTCTTTCTGGCTGCGGCCCTCCACTTCGTGCGGGTCCACGCCGAGCCCGTCGCCTCCTGGCCGCGGCGGCTCGTCTCGGCCGGCCTGCTCG
>JBASRI010000512.1:0-2630 GCA_049273755.1 Thermoanaerobaculia bacterium | reverse complement strand
CGCCGCGCCCGCGCCGCGCGCACCTGCCCGTCCCGCCACTCGAGAGTGATCTCGCGCAGGCGCTCGGAGAAGACCTCCGCGATGTCCCCCTTGCGCGAGGCGAGGGGCTCGAGCCAGCGCGCCACGGCGTCGTCGTCCCAGTTCACGGGTCGCAGTGTATTAACATCCGCGCCGGGGGACGCATGAGCCTGGCCGACACCAAGAAAGACTTCGTCGCGGGCAAGGCGGCGCGGGGCCTGGCGGGGCGCAAGCTCTTCGCCGAAAAGACGCCCAACGCGCTGCGAGAGGCCGTGTTCGCCGCGCTCCAGGCCGAGGCCGAGAAGGAGCGCACCCTGGACGATGAAGCCCGCCGCATGATGGAGGCGGCTCGCCAGGAGATCGCCTCGGGCCGGGTGGACGGGCACGATCTCTTCCGGCGAATCCGCCGGAAGCTCGCCGAGCAGCGGGGGATCGTCCTCTGATCCGACACCGATGACGCTCGAGAAGCGCATCGCCGACCTCGAGGCCCTTCGCGAGACGCGCCTGGAGGGCGGCGGCCGCGAGCGCGTGGAACGGCAGCACGCCGAGGGCAAGCTGACCGCGCAAGAGCGGGTCGCGCTTCTGCTGGACCCTGGCTCGTTTCTGGAGCTCGACCAGTTCGTCACGCACCGCTGCCGCGACTTCGGGATGGAGAAGACCCAGGTCCCCGGTGACGGCGTGGTCTGCGGCGCGGGCACGATCGGCGGGCGGCCGGTCTACGTCTTCGCCCAGGACTTCACGGTCTTCGGCGGCTCGCTCTCCGAGTCCAACGCCGACAAGATCTGCAAGGTCATGGACCTCGCGGTCCAGAACGGAGCGCCGATCATCGGGTTGAACGACTCCGGCGGCGCGCGGATCCAGGAAGGCGTCGTCTCCCTGGCCGCCTATTCGAAGGTCTTCCTGCGCAACACGCGGGCCTCGGGCGTGGTGCCCCAGATCTCGGCGATCCTGGGCCCTTGCGCGGGAGGCGCGGTGTACTCGCCGGCGATCACCGATTTCGTCTTCATGACCGAGAAGACGTCGTATCTGTTCGTCACGGGGCCCGACGTCATCAAGACCGTGACCCACGAAGAGGTCACCAAGGAGGAGCTCGGCGGGGCGCGCACCCACGCCAGCGTCTCGGGGGTGGCGCACTTCGTGCGCAAGAACGACGAGGCGGTTCTCGCCGGGATCCGCGAGCTTCTCTCCTACCTGCCGTCCAACAACCTCGACGAGCCTCCGCCCCGCGAGCCCCGCCCGCCGGCTACGGCGGGAGACCTGAACGCCTTCATTCCGGAGGAGCCCGACCGTCCGTACGACATGGGCGAGCTCGTCCGCCGGATCGCCGACGACGGCGTGTACTTCGAGGTGCAGGCCGGCTTCGCTCCCAACATCCTGGTCGGGTTCATCCGCCTGGGGGGCCGCTCGATCGGCGTCGTGGCCAATCAGCCGATGCACCTGGCCGGCGTCCTCGACATCGACGCGTCGGTCAAGGGAGCGCGCTTCGTTCGCTTCTGCGACGCCTTCAACATTCCGCTGCTCGTCTTCGAGGACGTGCCGGGATTCCTTCCGGGCACGCAGCAGGAGTACGGCGGGATCATCCGCCACGGGGCCAAGCTCCTCTACGCTTTCGCCGAGGCGACCGTTCCCAAGGTCTCCGTCATCACGCGCAAGGCCTACGGCGGCGCCTACTGCGTGATGCTCTCCAAAGACATCGAAACCGACTTCAACTTCGCGTACCCGACGGCGGAGATCGCGGTCATGGGCCCGGAGGGAGCGGTCAACATACTGTACCGCAGAGAGTTACCGCCGGACGCGCCTGCCGAGGCAAGGGCCGCCAAGGTCGACGAGTACGCCGAGAATTTCGCCAACCCCTACATCGCCGCCCGGCGCGGCTACGTGGACGACATCATCGAGCCGTCCGAGACGCGCTCGAAGCTCATCGCCGCGTTTGGGTTCCTGGAGGGCAAGCGGGTCGTGCTGCCGAAGAAGAAACACGGAAACATTCCGCTGTGAGCCGGACCGGATCGGCTGTTCGCAATGACGTCTGGGCTCATGAAGCGTACGGACCGGATCTCGGCAGCGCGGAGAGGGAACCTTGAACCGCACGGGATTTCTCGATTCCCGATTTCCGATTCCCGATTCCCGTCCGTGAAACTCCTCGTCGCGAATCGAGGTGAAATCGCGGTGCGGATTTTCCGCGCCTGCCGGGATCTCGGCATCGAGACGGTGGCGGTGTTCTCGGATGCGGACCGCGCGTCGCCGCACGTGACCATGGCGGACTACGCGGTGCGGCTGGGCCCGGCGCCGGCGCGCGAGAGCTACCTCTCGATTCCGGCTCTGCTCGAGGCGGCCCGCAAGACCGGAGCCAAGCTGATCCATCCGGGGTACGGTTTTCTGGCGGAGAACGCCGCCTTCGCCCGGGCGTGCGCCGAGGCGGGGCTCGTGTTCGTCGGCCCGAGTCCGGAGGCGATCGCCGCGATGGGGTCGAAGACCGGGAGCCGCCGCCTCATGGAGACAGCCGGCGTCCCCGTCGTGCCCGGCACGGACGGACCCGCCCGCGCCGCGGAGGAGCTGGCGGAGTTCGGCCGGCGCGCCGGGTATCCGCTCCTGCTGAAGGCCTCCTCCGGAGG
>JBASRI010000510.1:0-2906 GCA_049273755.1 Thermoanaerobaculia bacterium | reverse complement strand
CCCAGCAGATCCCGCTCGCCGCCGACTACGCGTCGCTCAACCACCGCGACACCGACGATGGCGAGCGCGACCGGAACCGGGACCCCGACCGCATCACCGACGAGACTCCGGTCCATGCGCCCGCGGAGGAGCGCACGGCGGAGATCGAGATCGCGCAGGCGCGGGCCGCCCTGGAAGCCGCACCCGCCGCTGCGCCCCCCGCCGGGGAAGCAACGCCGGTCTCCCGCGAGATCGAAGTGCTGGCCCAGACGACGTCGATCGGGCAGCTCAAGGAGATGCTCTCTACCGTCTCGCGCGGCGAAGGCGGGCTGACCGATGACGAGATCGATCGGCTGGCCTCGCGCGTCGTCGAACGGCTTTCGGAGAAGATCGTGCGAGAGATCGCCTGGGAAGTCATCCCGGATGTCGCCGAGCTCGTCATCAAGCAGCGCATCAAGGAGCTCGAGGCCGGCGTCGAATAGAAACCCCGAGCCTTCTGATATATGAAAGGGCTCCGAGAGCCCTTTTTTCATGCCCGAAAAGCACGTCGTGGAGACCCTGGCGAAGACTTTCGATCCGACCGCCTTCGAAGAGCGCTGGTACGAGCGCTGGCTGAAGGAGCGGCGATTCGAGCCGGGCGGCCCGCCGGGGTCGCCCCGCTTCGTCATGGTCATTCCGCCGCCGAACGTCACGGGCCGGCTCCACATCGGCCACGCCTACGGCCGCACGATCGAGGACATCCTCGCGCGCTGGAAGCGGATGAAGGGACTCCGCGTGCTGTGGGTCCCGGGCACGGACCACGCCGGCATCGCCACCCAGATGGTGGTCGAGCGCCACCTCCTGAAGCAGGGTGTGCGCCCCCGCGACCTCGGCCGCGAGGCGTTCATCGAGCGCGTCTGGGCGTGGAGGCGGGAGTCCGGGGATCTGATCCTCACGCAGCTCAAGAAGCTGGGCTGTTCGCTGGACTGGAGCCGCCTCCGCTTCACGATGGATCCGGACCTCTCGCGCGCCGTGCGCCACGCCTTCGTCGTGCTCTACCGCGACGGGCTCATCTACAAGGGCCGCTACGTCGTGAACTGGTGCCCGCGGTGCGAGACGGCCGTCTCGGACCTCGAGGTCGTGCACCGCGAGACCGAGGGAACGCTGTACCGAATCCGTTACGACGTCGACGGAGTGCCGGGGGGCGCTGTCGTCGCGACGACGCGCCCGGAGACGATGCTGGGAGACACGGCCCTGTCCGTCCACCCCGACGATCCGCGCACGGAAGCGCTCCGGGGCAGGATGGCCACGCTACCGATCGTGGGGCGGCGGATCCCAGTCATCGAGGATCCGATCCTGGTGGATCGCGAGTTCGGCACCGGGATCGTCAAGGTCACCCCCGCGCACGACGCCAACGACTTCGCCTCGGGGCGGCGCCACGGCCTTCCTTCAGTCATCGTCATCGGCGCCAACGGAAAGATGACCCCCGAGGCGGGGGAGGGGTTCGCGGGCCTCGACCGCTTCGAGGCGCGCAAGCGCGTCGTGGCGCGGCTGGAGGCGGAGGGCCGTCTGGTCGGGACGGAGTCCCACAAGATCTCGCTCGGCTACTGCCAGCGCTGCGACACGATCATCGAGCCGTACCTCTCGACGCAGTGGTTCGTCAAGGTGGCGCCCCTGGCCGAGCCCGCGATTCGCGCCGTCGAGCAGGGAGCGGTGCGCTTTGTCCCGGAGACCTGGTCCAAGACCTACTTCGAGTGGATGCGCAACATCCACGACTGGTGCATCTCGCGGCAGCTCTGGTGGGGCCACCGGATCCCCGCGTTCACCTGCGAGAACGGGCACATCATGGTCTCCGACGAGGACCCGGTGGCCTGCGAGACCTGCGGCTCGCCTCGGCTCGAGCAGGATCCGGACGTTCTCGACACGTGGTTCTCCTCGCAGCTCTGGCCGTTCTCCGTGTTCGGCTGGCCCGAGAAGACCCCGGACCTCGAAGACTTCTACCCCACCGACGTCCTGGTGACCGGCTACGACATCCTGTTCTTCTGGGTCGCCCGCATGATCATGGCGGGCCTCAAGTTCACCGGCCAGGCGCCCTTTCACACGGTGCACCTCCACGGGCTCGTCCGCGTCGGCGGCGAGAAGATGTCGAAGACCAAGGGCAACGTCATCGATCCACTCGAAGCGATCCGCGAGTTCGGGGCCGACGCCGTCCGCTTCACGCTGGCCTCCGCGGCCTCCTCGGGGCCGACAGTCTCGGTCGAACGGGGCCGGATGGCAGGCTCCCGCAACTTCGCGACGAAGCTCTGGAACGCGGCGCGCTTCACGCTCGCGCAGCTCGAGGGCGGACCCGCGGCGGCGGACCTCTCGGTTGCGAAGCTCTCGCTTCCCGACCGCTGGATCCTCTCGCGCCTCGACGCTGTCGCCGCCGACGCGAACCGCCAGCTCGAGGCGTTTCGCTTCGACGAGGCCGCGGGAGCGATCTACGGGTTCCTCTGGCACGAGCTCTGCGACGGCTACCTGGAGATGGTCAAGCCCGTCCTCTCGGGCACGGACTCCGAAGCGGCCGCGGGGGCGCGCGGCGTCCTGCGGCGCTGTCTGGAAGGTTCCCTCGCGCTGCTGCATCCCTTCATGCCCTTCCTGACCGAGGAGATCTGGGAGAAGCTGACCGGCAAGCCCGGGACTCTCATCGTCTCGCCGTACCCCGAGGGCAGCGGCGCCTGGCGCGACGCGGCCGCGGAGTCGGCGGTCGAGGCCCTGCGCGCCTTGGTGACGCGCGTCCGCAACTTCCGCACGGAGCGCGGCGCCTCGCCCACCGAGCCCGTGGAGCTCTGGATCGACCGTGGCTCTCCGGATCCCGCGGCGGTGCCGGCGCTCGAGTCGCTCGCGCCCCTTCTCCGGCACCTGGCGCGGCTGTCGGGCCTCACGTTCGCCGCGCCGCCCTCCGGAGC
>JBASRI010000498.1:0-1573 GCA_049273755.1 Thermoanaerobaculia bacterium | reverse complement strand
GCCCAGGAAGGCGCCGCCGGCCCAGGAAGCCCGGGCGGCCTCCGCCGCCGGGCGCTGAGCCGGACGGCCCGGTTCGGGTCTCTCCTCCGCCGACCGTGATCTGGTGGAGCCCGACCAGATTGTCGGTCACGGTCGAGGCGGAGACATGGCCGTCCATCCCGGGTTGAAGTGATTGGTGGGCGAACATTGGCGAGAATCCGTGTTATGACGACGGTTTGAGATGAGCTCGCCGAGGTCCGTCATCCCGCTGACGCTCTCGTCGCCTGCCGAGCAGGTATTTCCGACGCTGACGCCGGAGCAGGTCGCGCGCGTCGCCGCCCATGGGCGTGTACGCGCGGTTCGCAGCGGCGAGGTGCTGGCGTCGGCGGGACAGCAGGCCGAGTCGTTCTTCCTCGTCTCGAAGGGTTCGATCGAGCTCGTTCGGCGGACAGCCGACACGGAGGAGATCGTCAGGGTTCTAAAGCCGGGCCAGTTCACGGGCGAGACCAACATGCTCTCGGGGCGGCAGGCGCTCGTCAGCCTCGTGGTTGGCGAGTCGGGAGAAGTGATCGACGTGAAGCGGGACGACCTCCTCGCCCTGATCCAGACGGACAGCGAGCTCTCCGACATCTTCATGCGGGCCTTCATTCTTCGTCGGGTCGAGCTGATCGCCCACGGGCTCGGAGACGCCGTGCTCATCGGGTCGAGCTTTTGTCAGGCCACGCAGCGCGTCAAGGAGTTCCTGACCCGAAATGGCCATCCCTATACCTTCGTCGACCTCGATCGCGAGGCCGACGTGCAGGACCTGCTCGACAAGTTCGGCGTCGGGGTCGGCGACGTGCCCGTGCTCATCTGCCGTCAGGACCTGGTTCTTCGCAACCCAACCAACCTGCAGGTCGCCGACTGTCTTGGTTTCAACGAAGCGATCGACAAGGCGCGCCTCCGCGACCTCCTCATCATCGGGGCGGGACCAGCCGGCCTTGCGGCGGCGGTGTACGGGGCCTCGGAGGGGCTCGATGTCCTGGTGCTCGAATCCGAGGCCCCCGGCGGACAAGCTGGCTCCAGCTCGAAGATCGAGAACTATCTCGGATTTCCGACCGGCATCTCGGGTCAGGAGCTCGCGTCGCGGGCGCTGACGCAGGCGGAGAAGTTCGGGGCGGAAATGATGATCGCGAAAGGGGCGAGACGGCTGTCGTGCGAGAGGCGGCCGTATGCGATCGAGATCGACGACGGTCCGCGCGTTCTGGGGCGGACCGTGGTCATCGCGACCGGCGCCCAGTATCGCAAGTTGCGCGTCGAGAACCTGGAGCGCTTCGAAGGCGTGGGGGTCTACTACAGCGCCATGCCAATCGAGGCGCAACTGTGCCGCGGCGAGGAGGTCGTCGTCGTGGGCGGCGGGAACTCGGCGGGACAGGCAGCCGTGTTCCTAGCCAAGACCGCCAAGCGCGTGCATGTTGTCGTTCGGGCAGCCGGCCTGGCCGAAACCATGTCGCGATATCTGGTTCGCCGGATCGAGACGAACCCGGCCATCGTCCTTCAGCCGCAGACGGAGATCGTGGCCCTCGAAGGGGGGAACCATCTCGAGCGCGTGAGC
>JBASRI010000496.1:0-3590 GCA_049273755.1 Thermoanaerobaculia bacterium | reverse complement strand
CTGACCCTCTCCCCCGGAGGGGGAGAGGGGACTAAACGGGCTCCCTCTCCCGGCGGGAGAGGGATGGGGTGAGGGGACGCGGAAAATGTGGGAACTTGCCGGGTCCGAGGCTCGTATCTGTCCTCAGGAAGCGACTCCCCGTCTCGCCAAAGGAGGAGCCCACATGACTCGCACGACGAACGCCAGGGTCGCCGGGTTCACGTTCCTCTTCTACATCGCGGTTGGCCTCACCGGAATGTTCCTGGAAAACCGGGCGGCCAGCGGGGAGGGGACCGCCGCGAAGCTCGCGAGCATCGCCCAGCATGCGTCCGAGATGCGCGTGGCCTACGTGGCCGTGCTGCTCTCCTGCATTTGCGCCCTGGTGCTGGCCGTGACGCTGTACTCGATCACGCGCGACCAGGACCCCGACCTCGCGATGCTGGTCCTGACCTGCCGCACCGCCGAGGGCATCACCGGCGCGATCTCCTTGCAGGAGATGCAGGGAAAGCTATGGCTCGCGACGGCCGCTGGAGCCGACGCACCGGATCCCGCGGCCGCGACCGCGCTCGGCGCGGTGCTGCTGAAACTGCCAGGCTCGAACGTCGCCGCGACCTTTTTCGCCGTGGGCAGCCTGATCTTCACCTATCTCCTCTTGCGCGGCCGGATTGTCCCCGTTCCCCTGGCCTGGCTGGGCGTGATCGCGTCGATCTTGATCGTGGTTGGCCTTCCCCTCGACGCCGTCGGAATCCTCCCCGGCCCGCTCCCGCAGCTCATGTGGTTGCCCATGCTCGCCTTCGAGGTGCCGCTCGCGCTGTGGCTGATCATCAAAGGCGCCGCGATGCCGCCGCGGAGACAGTCGGCGTAACTTATTGGCGCCTTCTTGGTTTCGTTGGACCAACATTCCCTTCGCGGGGCCGTAGTCATCGTCAATACATGTGGAGGCTCGCTGTGCTCCGCCATTTCTCGTACGAGGAAGCAGCCCGAGAATCAGAACGGCCCGTACCTGAGCACGACGAGCCCGTTCTTGAACGATTTCGATTCGAGAAGCTCCAGGTCCGTCTGCCGGACGCCGTCGAACAGGTGCTTGCCCCCCCCGAGGACGAGGGGGACGACCACGAGCGCGTACCCGTCGAGGAGGCCCTGGTTTGCAAACTGCTGCACGATGCTGCCGCTCCCGAGGATCGTGAACTCGTCCTTGGCCCCCTTCTTCCGTTTGCGGATGTCCGCCGGGTCGATCTCACGCACGAGCTTGACGTTCTTCCAGTTGGGGCCTTCCTCGACCTTGCGCAGGGTGCGTGAAAAAACGAGCTTGGGGCTTTGGTTCACGACCTTGGCCATCTGCGGGTCGGTCTTGATCGCCTCGGGTGTCGGCCAGTAGCTCTTCATCATCTCGTAGGTGGTCCGGCCGAAAATCAGGGTGTTGCCGGACTGGGATTGCTGGTGCGTATACGCCTCGTACCCGGGGTCTTTCCGAATGGCCTTGAACCAATCGATCTCGCCGCGCGGGCCGGCGAAGAAGCCGTCGAGCGTCACGTGCTCGAATGCCGTCACGCTTCCCATGTTCCTCACTCCACGAAAGGGCTTCGACCGCGCGTCTTTCTGTTCGGAGGCCCTCTCTCTTTGCCCGGTCCTTGTGGCGCGGTCTACTTTCTCGGCTTCGGCTGCCACAGCCCGATCACGGCGCCCGTCGGGTCCGTGAAGATGCTCAGCCAACCCATGTCCATGACCTCAGTGACGTCCTTGAGGATCTTCGCCCCGAGAGACTTCGCTTTCTTCGTGGCCGCGCGGATGTCTTCGACGCCCACGTAGGGCATCCAGTCCGACGAGGCGCCTGGAATCATCTGCTTCATGATTCCACCGCCGGTTCCTTCACCGACGCCGATCATCGTGTACGTCTCTCCCTCTCCCATGGGAATGTCCTCGAGCTTCCAGCCGAAGAGTTTCCCATAGAAGGCCTTGGCCTTGCCGACGTCGGTCGTGTTGAGCTCCGCGTGAACGAAAGGGTTTCCCATCTTTTCCTCCAGCCTCTTTATTCGTTGAAGACGGCCAGAATGTTTTGCCGCACTCGTCGCGGCGGCGTCACGGCCTCCCAGGATTTCGACCTGCTGACCCGACCCGCTTGCACGTCTCGAGCCAGCAAGTCGCCGTCGTGATCAACGGTAGGACCGCGTGAAATACGGTAGGGGCGGGGCTAGTCCCCGCCCGGGGCGGCCGCTGGGGCCGCCCCTACGATTGGGGGGACCGTCGGAGGTCGCAGCTCTATCAGGCCATCCGGACGGGCTCGCCGTGGTGTTCCAACGTCTGAACAGTCTGTTGCCGAGCAGGCCGAACAGCACGACGAGTCCCGAGACGATTCCCACCAGGCGGATCACGACGTGCACGGACGCAAAGGCCGAGGTCGACAGCCCCCAGATCATGGATGTCCCTCCGTTTCGGGCCGCGGAGCGCTTTGGGCTCCGAGCCCTACTTCTTGGGGAAGTTCGGATCCGCCTTGACTTCCTCGATCTGCTTCGTGTGCCGCTCGCTGTGGGCGCCGGCGAACAGGATCCATTCGTACGCGTCGAGCTGTTTGCCGAGCGGGCTGTCGGTGGCGTGCTCTCTCAGGTCCGGCCGCGTCTTGAGCAACTTCTCCGTCTTTTCCCGTGATTCTGTGAAGTGCGTGAGAGCCGCCTCGGGCGAGCCGAAGCGGTTGGTCGGCCGCAAGGGTCCCGGCGCGTCGACCTTCTTGGTTCGATCGGCGACCGCCTGCATCACGAACACGTCGATCGCCGCGACGTCCGCGGGCTGAGTCCGTGCAGGAGCCTTCAAGACCTGTTCCTCGACGTTCCCGCGCACGAAGTCCTCGGCGGCGGCGATGTGCTCGACGACCTCGGCGACGGACCAACGGTCGGGCGCGGATTTGAACGTCCACTGCGCCTCGGAGAGACCGGAGGTCGCCGTGATCACGCCCTTCTTGGTCTTTTCGAGGTAGTCGATCGCCGTTTGCCGGTCGGCCGGGGTCAGGGACTGGGCGGTTGCGGCCGCAGCGCATGCCGCGAGAACGAGTGAGCCGAGAAAGCGTTTCATGGTGCCCTCCTCCGTTGTGTCGGGTGTTCTCTTTGGTCTTGGCCGAAACGATATATCACCAGAGTCTTCCGACGATCACGGCATGTTTGGAGGTAGATTCCGAACTCACGAAGAAAGGAGCGGCCGATGAAGCTGACCGAAATCTTCCTCGCCGATCTGGAGCGCGAAGTCCCCGCGACCCGGCGAGTGCTCGAGCGGGTGCCGGAGGGACGCTTCGACTGGAAGCCCCACGAAAAGTCGATGCCTATGGGGTATCTCTCGATACTCGTCGCGACGATGCCGTCGTGGATCGACACGATGGTCAACCAGAACGAGCTCGACTTCGCGCCGAATGGCGGATCCGGTTACAAGGCGCCGGAACTCCGGACTGCCGGCGAGTACGTGAAGGCGCTGGAGGATTCGGTCGCGAAGGCCCGCATGGCATTGAAGGGCACGACCGACAAGCACCTGTTGACGACCTGGAGCTTGCTCGCCGGGGGACATGTCGTCTCGGAGCTGCCGCGGCACGTCAACATCCGGGACGGCGTCTTGAGTCACTGGGCGCA